>NZ_JBASOH010000133.1:0-33141 GCF_049658005.1 Azovibrio sp.
GGCGTGTTTCGCGCGTTCTGGTGGGTTCTGTCAGGTTCTGGCAGCAAGCCAGGAAAAAGCCCGGTCCGCAGGGTGCGGAGCCGGGCTTTTTGATGGGGCGTCCCAGGCAGGGATCAGGCAGGGATCAGGCAGGGTTCAGTCAGGGTTCAGGCGGCGGCCTGAATCTGGATCTGCTGACTGGTGTGTGAAATGCGGTTGTTGGCGTCCGCATAAACCAGCTTGGGTTCGTGTCTGGCGATTTCCTGCTCGTTCATGCCGACAAAGGTGGCGATGATCAGCAGGTCGCCAGGGGCGGCCTTGCGCGCCGCGGAACCGTTGACGGAGATGATGCCGGAACCGCGTTCGGCACGAATCGCGTAGGTGGTAAAGCGCTCGCCGTTGTTGATGTTCCAGATGTCGATCTGCTCGTATTCCTTGATGTCGGCAGCTTCCAGCAGGTCCTCGTCAATGGCACAGGAGCCTTCATAGTGCAGTTCGGCATGGGTAGTGGTTACCCGATGCAACTTGGACTTGAGCATCATTCTTTGCATGGCGTCATCCGTCACAAGGTGTTGAGGGATTGGCATTGTAGCGACTAAATCCCCGCTGTCAAACAGAGAATTCCCGGTATTTTCCGGTCGAATCCTGGTCAGACTTCGATGTTGTCAATGAGTCGTGTCCGGCCTAGTTGCGCTGCGGCGAGGACGACAAGTTTCTGGCTTGAATCGCTGGGTGGCAGCAGATTGGCGCGCTGCCGCACTGCAATATAGTCAGTCTTCCAGCCCTGTCTGTCGAGGTTGGCCGCGGCCTCTTGTTCCAGGCGGGGCAGTTGCCCGATGCCTTCTTGCAGCAAGGCCTGGCGCAGGGTCTGCAGGGTCTGGAAGAGGCGGGGGGCTTGCTGGCGTTCGCGGACCGAGAGATAGCCGTTGCGGGAGGAGAGCGCCAGGCCGTCTGCGGCCCGGACGGTATCGACTCCGACGATTGCGATGGGCAGGGCCAGTTGCTCGGCCATGGCGCGAACCAGCATCAATTGCTGGTAATCCTTCTTGCCAAACAGGGCGGCCTGGGGCTGGACGCAATTGAAGAGCTTCAGCACGACGGTTGCTACGCCCCGGAAGTGGCCGGGGCGGAATTCTCCTTCCAGCAGGTGCTGCAGGTCAGGGGGATCGACAAAGTAGCTTTGCGGGGTGGGGTAAAGATCGCTTTCCGTTGGCGCAAAGAGCACATCCACGCCGGCTTCCCGCAGCTTGTCGCAGTCGGCGGCGAAGGTTCGCGGATATTGGTCGAAATCTTCTGAGGGGCCAAATTGCAGGCGGTTGACGAAAATGCTGGCGACAACGGTATCGCCTTGTTCCCGGGCGGCGCGCATCAGGGCGATGTGGCCTTCATGCAGATTGCCCATGGTAGGGACGAAGGCAATGCGGCCGCGTCCCTGGAGGGTCTGCCGCAGGGCAGGAATGGTGCTGTGAATTTCCATGGAATCAGTAGGTATGTTCGGGGCCGGGGAAGGTGCCGGCCTTGACTTCGCTGACGTAGGCGGCAATGGCACTCTGGAGGTCGGGGGCCCCCGCCATGAAGTTCTTGACGAAGCGGGGCTTCCTGCCGGAAGTGATGTGCAGCATGTCGTGCAGCACCAGCACCTGGCCAGAAGTTTCCGCCCCGGCGCCGATGCCGATGGTGGGGATGTGCAGCTGGCGGGTGACGGCGGCGGCCAGGGGGGCGGGAACGGCTTCCAGGAC
Source organism: Azovibrio sp. (assembly GCF_049658005.1). Taxonomy (NCBI): domain Bacteria; kingdom Pseudomonadati; phylum Pseudomonadota; class Betaproteobacteria; order Rhodocyclales; family Rhodocyclaceae; genus Azovibrio; species Azovibrio sp. Next base: position 1,719 of record NZ_JBASOH010000133.1, read on the forward strand.
GATCAGGGTGGCGCCTGCCTTTTCCAGGGCGAGGGCATCTTCCCGCAGTTTGCTGGCCGTCTCCTCGTCCCGGCCCTGGACCCGGTAGCCGCCTAGCTGGTGCACATGCTGGGGGGTGAGGCCGATGTGGGCGCAGACCGGAATGCCGCGCCGGGTCAGGAACTCCACGGTGGCCGCCATTTCGGTTCCGCCTTCGATCTTGACCATCTGGGCGCCGGCCGCCATGAGCTGGGCGGCGTGGCGGAAGGTTTCTTCCGGGCTGATCTGGGAGGTGCCAAAGGGCATGTCGGTCAGCACCAGGGCCCGATGCGAGCCCCGGGCCACGGCCGCCGTGTGGTACACCATGTGCTCCAGGGTTACCGGCAGGGTGGAATCCTGCCCCTGCAGTACCATGCCCAGGGAGTCGCCGATCAGCAAGGCATCGACGCCTTGCTCGTCCAGCAGTTGGGCAAAGCTGGCGTCATAGCAGGTCAGCATGGCGATTTTTGCACCGGCCTGGCGCATCTTGGCCAGGTCCAGCAAGGTCAGGCGATGGGTTTCGTTGTGGGTGGACATGGGTCTATCCGGAAGTTGGGGGCATTATCCTAACAGCGAAAGCTCATCCGTGCTCCATGCAGAGGATGTCGGGGTTGTTCGCGCCGGCCCGGGCCATGCGTTCCAGGCAGTCGAGCACCTCCATGCTCGCGGCTTCCATGCCGGCCACGCACTCGGTGCCGCCGGAAAAATCACCGGCATGAAGTTTCTCGATGGCTTCGCGGCCATGCTGGTGTACGGCGATGTGGGGCTTTTCCATGGCGGCGTAGCCATCCAGGCGGGAGAAACACTGCTTGCCTTCGCCCTCGTAATACCACTTGCCGAGCCGGCACATGCAGTGGTCGGAAAAATCGCCAGGCTTCTTCCCGGAAACCCCGATGAACACCTTGTAGATCTCGAACTTGAAGACCAGGTGGTCCATCTTGGCCAGTTCCGTGAAGCTGCGCAGGGCGGCCACGGCGATGGCGGATTCCATCTTGTGGGAGGTTTCCAGGATGCCTTCGATGCGTTCGGCGGCCTCGGCGCCGGCATTGCCGAAACCGGCGGACATCCGGGCCAGATTTTCCATGCTGGAATGGGCGTTGGCGGTATCGCGCTGGATGTTGTTCACCAGGTTGAAGGTGTCGCTGGTGGCCTTGCTGGTGCGCTCTGCCAGCTTGCGCACCCCGTCGGCCACCACGGCAAATCCGCGTCCGGCTTCTCCGGCCCGGGCGGCCTCGATGGCGGCGTTGAGGGCCAGCAGATTGGTCTGGTCGGCGATTTCCTTGATCAGGGAAAGGATGTTGCCGATCTGCACGGTGCTGCTGTTGAGGCCATCGACGATGCTCATGGTCTGGCGGGATTCCTGGGCCAGGGTGGCCAGATCGTGGCTGATCTTCTGCATCAGGTCGCGGCTGGCGGCGGAGATGTTGGCCGCCCGCAGGGCTTCGCTCTTCTCCTCCTTGAGCTCCTCGGCCAGCAGGGCCAGGGTCTGCTGGGAGACGCCCAGGCTGCCGCCGAAATTATCCAGGTTCTTGAGCAGGTGTTCCCAGCCCTGGGTCACGTCAAGGGCGGCGTTACAGCGTTTTTCCGCATCTTCGACCTGGTGCTCCAGGTCGTGCAGGTGTTGGGTCAGGGTGGCATTTTCCTGTTCCAGGGTGGCAATGCGGGCCAGGGCAGCTGGATCCTGGCGGGGGCCGAACAAACCAAACATCCATGTCTCCTTCGTTGTTGTCCAGGGGTTTTTCAGGGTGGCCCTCAGGCCCGGAAAATGAAGTAGACCGCGCCCAGCAGGCAGAGGGCGGCCCACAGATAATCGAGTTGCAAAGGTTGCTGCATGTAGATTAGCGCGAAAGGGATGAATACCGACAGGGAGATCACTTCTTGCAGGATTTTCAGTTGCGCCAGACTCAGGGCCGTGTGGCCGATCCGGTTGGCGGGAACCTGCAGCAGGTATTCAAACAGGGCGATGCCCCAGGACAGCAAGGCGGCGATCCACCAGGGCCGGTCGGCCAGGTGTTTCAGGTGCCCGTACCAGGCAAAGGTCATGAACAGGTTGGAGAGCACCAGCAGCCCGGCCGCCTGCCAGAATACCGGCTGGTTCAGCATGGCAGGCGCCGGATCGTCTGGTTGCGCAAGGCGGGCCGCCAGGCGGCGACGCTGCCCCGGCCGGGTAATGTCAGATCCGGGGCGATTTCGGCCAGGGGTTCCAGGACGAAGGCGCGCAGGTGCAGGCGGGGGTGGGGCAGGGTGAGGGCCGGGGTGTCCAGGACCAGATCGCCGTAGAGCAGGAGATCCAGATCCAGGGTGCGCGGGGCGTTGGCGATGCTGCGCACCCGGCCCTGTCGTTGTTCTGCATCCAGCAGGGCCTGCAGCAGCGCTACCGCCGGCAGGGTGGTTTCCACTGCGGCCACGGCGTTGATGAAGTCGGGCTGGTCCAGCAGCCCGAGCGGAGCGCTCTGGTAGAGGGAAGAACTCTTGAGCAGCCGGGTTTCCGGCAAGTGGTCCAGGCCGGTCATGGCCTGGCGCACTGTCTCCCTGGGGGAGCCCAGGTTGGCGCCCAGGGCGATGTAGGCAACAACGGGGTTCATCCTTGTTCTGCTGGAGCGGTGGGGGCGCTGGCTGCCCTGGGCTTGCGCCGCCGGCGTTTCTTTCTGGCGCCCTGGTCGGGCAGCAGCATCTGGCTCCGGGCTTCGCCGTCCGCATCCTGAAAGCGGGTCCACCAGTCGGCCAGTTCTGCATCCAGTTCGCCGGCCTGGGCGCGCAGGCAGAGGAAGTCATAGGCGGCCCGGAAGCGCGGGTGTTCCAGTACCGCATAGGGGCGCCGGCCGGCCCGTTGCTCGAAACGGGGCTGGAGGGCCCAGATTTCCTTGATGTCGCCTGCAATGCGGCGGGTGATGGCCAGTTTTTCGCCCTGGATATTCAAGACTTCTTCCATGGCCTGATACAGGGCGGGAATGGAGGATTCGCCGCCCGCCTTGATTCGTTCCCAAACGCTCAGCACTTCATGCCAGAGCAGGGTGGCAAACAGGAAGCTGGGAGAGGAACTCTTGCCCTGACGGATGCGCTCATCGGTATTGGCCAGGGAGAGCAGCACGAATTTTTCGCCCAGAGGCTGTTCCAGAATCACGTCCAGCAGGGGCAGTACGCCGTGGTGCAGGCCTTCGGCGCGCAATTGCTGCAGGCACTTCACGGCATGGCCGGAGGTGAGCAGCTTCAGCATTTCGTCAAACAGGCGGGAGGCGGGCACGTTTTCCAGCAGTTCGGCCATTTCCCGGATCGGGTGCCGGGCTTCCGGGTCGATGGAGAGTCCCAGTTTGGCGGCCAGGCGCACGGCCCGCAGCATCCGCACCGGGTCTTCCCGGTAGCGCAGCCTGGGATTGCCGATCATGCGCAGGGTTTTCTGCTTCAGGTCGGCCACGCCGTGGTGGTAATCGACGATCTGCTCGGTGGCGGGGTCGAAATACAGGGCATTGACGGTGAAGTCCCGGCGTGCGGCGTCTTCCGCCTGGGTGCCGAACACGTTGTCCTGCAGCACCCGGCCGTGGGCATCGGTCTTGGCTTCATCGACCAGGCCACCCCGGAAGGTGGTGATTTCGATGATTTCCTGGCCCATGTAGGCATGGACGATCTGGAAGCGGCGACCGATCACCCGGGAGCGGCGGAAGCAGCGCCTGGCCTGCTCCGGTGTGGCATTGGTGGCCACGTCGAAATCCTTGGGGGTGGCGCCGATCAGCAGGTCGCGCACGGCGCCGCCGACCACGTAGGCCTTGTAACCGTGGCTTTGCAGGGTCTCGCAGACCCGGCGACTGCCGCTGCTGATCTGGTCCCGGCTGATGCCGTGGGTGGAACGGGGGATTACCGCAGCCTTGCTGTCTTTGGCGGAGGCGGAACCCGTTTTCTGGAGGGGGGCGCCGTTGCTTTTGCCCCCGAATACGCGGCTGATGAATTTGCGAATCATCCGATGGTCATTCTGGAAAGGGCGTCATCATACTGCATTCGCACGCAGGCTGATGATTTGCCACGCTTTTGCCTGGGCGGTCTGGCGCAGTTTGTCGTCCGGGTCCACCGCGATCGGGTGGCTGACCCGCTCCAGCAGGGGCAGGTCGTTATGGGAGTCGCTGTAGAACCAGGTCTTGTCGAAGCTGCCCCACCACAGGCCCAGGGATTCCAGCCAGGCCTCGACCCGGCTGACCTTGCCTTCCTTGAAGGCCGGGGTGCCGCGGGGCTGGCCGGTAAAGGCACCCTGGGCATCCTGCTTGCAGGCGGGAATGGTGGCGATCAGGTTGCCGATGCCGAATTCCCGGGCGATGGGGCCGGTGACAAAGCTGTTGGTGGCGGTGACCAGGGCGCACAGGTGGCCGGCCTCGAGATGCTGTTGCACCTTTTGCCGGGCTGCGTCCCCCATGATCGGGCGTACATGCCGGGCCATGAATTCCTGATGCCAGGCATCCAGCCTGGCACGGGGATAGCGGGTCAGGGGCGCCAGCTGGAAGGCCAGGAATTCATGGATGTCCAGGGTGCCGGCCTTGTATTGCTCGTAGAACTGGAGGTTCCTGGCTTCCTGGACCTCACGATCCAGCACCCCTTTGCTGATCAGGAACTGGGCCCACTCGAAATCCGAGTCTCCCGAAAGCAGGGTGTTGTCCAGGTCGAAAAGTGCAAGTTCCATGTCAGTGTTCCAGGGGTGAGGCCAGCACCTCCCTGAGCAGGGGCAGGGTGATGGGGCGTTTGTGTTCGAGGGAGTAGCGGTCCAGGGCTTCTACCAGGGCAGAGAGGCTGCGCATGTCCCGGGGGGCGTGGCGCAGCAGGTGGTCCATGGCTTCCGGGGGGAATTTCATGGCCCGCTCACGGGCCTGATTGCTCAGGGCGGCGATCTTTTCCGGATCGGAAAGGGGCTGCAGGCGGTAAATCAGGCCGTAGCCCAGACGGGTACGCAGGTCTTCTCGCAAAGTCAGATGCGCGGCGGCCTGGCTGGCCGCGGTGAGCAGCCGGCCACCGCTGGCGCGGATGCGGTTGAAGGCGTTGAACAGGGCGATCTGGCCGGCTTCCGAAAGGGCTTCGACATGATCCACGGCCAGGGTTTCCGGAGTTTCGAGCAGCTCGGGCAGATTGGCCAGGTCCGGGGTCTGGCGGGCATCCCGGTAAACGAAACCGCTGGCGAGCAGCAGGTGGCTCTTGCCGGAACCGGGTTCGCCCCAGAGCAGAAAGCTCGATTCCGGGTTGGCTCCCGCCCGCCAGAGGCTCAGGGCGGCCAGGGTCTCGCCGTTGCCACCCGGGACGAAATTGTCAAGGGAAGGCGGCGCGGCAGGTATCAGGTCGAGCAGGAGTTGGCGCATGGGGCAAGAGCCTGTTTAGGGTAGAATCCGGTTTTTTTCGGGCGCCAGATTTTATCACCCCGTCCAGGCTTTATCGGGAAACTCCCAAGGATCAAGTAAATGAGTGCACAGACCTCCCTCTCCTACCGTGACGCCGGTGTCGATATCGACGCCGGTGATGCGCTGGTGGATCGCATCAAGCCCCTGGCCAGGAAAACCCTGCGCGACGGCGTGCTGGGCGGCATCGGTGGCTTCGGCGCCCTGTTTGAAGTGCCCGGGCATTATCAGGAGCCGGTACTGGTGTCCGGTACCGATGGAGTCGGCACCAAGCTGAAGCTGGCCTTCCTGCTCGATCGCCACGACACCGTGGGCCAGGATCTGGTGGCCATGAGCGTCAATGACATTCTGGTGCAAGGCGCCGAATCCCTGTTCTTCCTTGACTACTTTGCCTGCGGCAAGCTGGATGTGGAGATCGCCGCCAGCGTCGTGGGCGGCATCGCCAAGGGCTGCGAACTGGCCGGCTGCGCCCTGATTGGCGGCGAAACCGCCGAAATGCCCGGCATGTATCCGGACGGTGAATACGATCTGGCCGGTTTTGCCGTGGGCGTGGTGGAAAAGTCCAGGCTCATCGACGGCACCACCATCCTGCCCGGCGACGTGGTCCTGGGCCTGGCCTCTTCCGGCGCCCACTCCAACGGTTATTCCCTGCTGCGCAAGATCATCGACCGTTCCCGCCCCGACCTGAAGGCACCCTTCGACGTGGTGGACGGAAATGCGCGCAGCCTCGAAGAGGTGGTGATGGCTCCGACCCGCATCTACGTCAAATCTGTCCTGGCCCTGATGAAAAAGGTGACGGTCAAGGGGATGGCCCACATCACCGGCGGCGGCCTGCTGGAAAACGTGCCCCGCGTGCTGCCCGGCAACGTGGTGGCCGTGCTGGAAAAGGCCGCCTGGCCCCGTCCCCGGCTGTTTGACTGGATGCAGGCCGAAGGCAATGTGGCCGAGGACGAGATGCACCGGGTCTTCAACTGCGGCATCGGCATGGTGATCGTGGTGGCCGCCGACCAGGCTGAAGCCGCCCTGGCCCAGCTCCAGAGCACCGGCGAGCAGGCCTGGCGGATCGGCAAGATCGAAGCCCGCCAGGGCGGCGAAGCCCAGACGCGCGTGGTGTGAGGCCGGGTGGTGTGAAGCCGGGTGGTGTGAGGCCGCGTGGTGTTGAAGCCTTGATGCGCTCGATTCGACGGATTGCAGGCGGGCTGATGCTGCTCGCCCTGGGTGTCCTCCCCCTGGCGGCCGAAGAGGGATTGCACGGCCCGGGGGCGGAACTGCGTCCAGATCCCGGGCTGGAATGGCTAGCCGTGGAGCGGGAGCCAGTGCTCAAGGTGGAGCCTGAAGTCCTGGGCCCCATCCTGCGGGGCAAGGCCAGTTATTACGGCAAGACCCCAAGATTCCAGGGGCGCCGCACGGCCAGCGGGGAGCGCTTCGACCGCCGGGCCTTCACGGCGGCCAGCAACCGTTTTCCCCTGGGGAGCTGGATCGCGGTGCGTCGCCCGGGGACCGATCACTGCGTGGTGGCATGGGTCAATGACCGCATGCATGATCGCCAGCAGCTGCGTATTGTCGACCTTTCCCTGGCGGCGGCCGAGTCGATTCAGCTGGCGTCGGCCGGGGTGGTGCAGGTCGAGGCTCGGGCTTTGCGCGGTGCTCCGGGGGTGGAGCCGGCCATCTGTCTTCAAGCCTTTGAGGCCGAAGCCAGCCTTTGAGGTCGAAGCCAGCCTTTGAGGCCGAAGCCGGTTGTCATCCCATGAAACCGGCCATTCCGGGCCGGCTGCTTCAGAGGCGAGGCGGCCTTGTTTCCGGGCATGGCCGAAGTGCCTCTGCGAGGCCGCCAATGACCGGATGCGGCAAGCTCCGCCGTTCAGGGCGAGGAAGGGCAGCCACGAACGGCGGGGGTGCCGCTAAGCCGTTTCTTCGATTTGTTGGGGGGCGCCCAGGCGCTGCGAAAGCGCTTTACTTGCCGCTTTGACCGCGAGGGCAATGGTGCTGTCCCAGCCATTGTCGAAATTTCCGACGGAACCCAGGGAGGTGATGGTGGCCACCATGGTGCCGCTGTAGTCATAAACCGGGGCGCTGAAGCCGTTGATGCCCGGGATCAGGCTGCCGCTGGCGCGGGCAATGCCGCGCTTGCGGATTTCCGTCAGGATCTTTTCTATCTGGGTGCGCAGCGTACCCACGGCGACGCCGCTGTTTTTGGCGTTCTGCTGCAGTTCTGCCTGCAGCATGGTTTTCACTGCGGGCCCCTTGTGGAAGGCGGCAAAGGCCCGTCCGGTGGCCGAGTTGGTCAGCGGCATCACGGCGCCGGGGCGCAGGTTGACCGTGATGGTATCCCCCGCATCGACCCAGCGCACGATAGTGGCACCCCGGTTGCCCCATACGGCGAGCGCCACGCTTTCGTGGATTTCTTCGCACAGGTCTTCCAGAATGGGCTCCGCCAGCCGTACCGGATCCAGGCGCGCCAGGCCGGCCAGGCCGAGTTCCAGGCACCAGCCGCCGAGGTCGTAACGGCCCGAGCGCCGGTCCTGTTCCACCAGGCCGGTGCGCAGGAAGCTCACCAGGTAGCGGTGCGCCTTGGCTGGCGCCATGCCGGTCTCTGCCGCCAGGTCCTTCAGCATCATGGGGCGGCCATGCTGGGCCAGCGCCTTGAGCACGAGGAAACCCAGTTCAATGGACTGAATGCCGTGTCGTTCATCGCGGGTGTTGCTTTCCATCAAAAACTCCTGGACATGTGCATTCTGAGGTTGGAATGCACATATTTCCCAGCCACGAACCGACCCGTCGCTGGTTGTTGAAACTAATCTTCCGGTCGGGTCGCGTCAGTCCGGGGGGCACTGGATGCGATCGTGCAATTTCCAGCGCCGTTTCCAGCCGGATGACCCGCTCCGTCAGATTCTCGATTTTTTCCTGCTGACCTTTCATGGTCCCGGCCATGCGCTCTATGTTGTCGTTCATCTTGATGACCGTGGTGAGCGCATCCCACATCTTGTCAGTGATCCCCATCAGTGGGCCCGCCTGGCTTCCATGGCCGAAATGCGCTGATTCGAGACTTCGACACAGGCCAAGGCGTCGTCTATCGCGGCACTGGCCTGGGCCGTTGTTTTCAGCATCTGGTCGATCATCCCCTCGAGCATTTTCTCGTCCTCATCCGGGTGGAACGACGCAGCCGCGCGGCGCAAAAATTCGCCCATCGACAAATGGGCGTCCTGAGCCCTCCTGGAGATCATTGCTTTCTCCTCTGAAGTGACGAGGACCGGGATACGTTCAGTCGAGGTTGCCATTGCCTATTCACTCCTCATGAACATGGTCAGCACATGCGCAGTATAGGGGGATGCCGCGGAAATTCAAGTCCGCCTTCAAGCCTTCAAGCCGGTTTTGCACAAACCGCAACCTCCGCACCTGGGAGAGCCGCCTTGCTTTCATTCCTGGAGTGCGCAGAGTCAAACTCCTCAACAGGGTGGAATGCCGTCCGCCTAGTCCGCCTAGTCCGCCTATAATGTCGGCGGCTTCGCAAGCCGATATTGAATGTGAATGAAGGGGAGACAGATCGATGCGTGCAGTCATGGTGGCAAATCCCAAAGGCGGGGCGGGTAAGACGACCCTGGCAACCAACCTGGCCGGCTATTTTGCCAACCGGGACTTCAGCGTCAGCCTTTGCGACCTGGACCGTCAGCAATCCGCCCTGCGCTGGATGGCCTTCCGTGACCCGGCCCTGCCTTCCATCACCGGGTATTTCGGCGGTAACCAGATGCTCATCAACCTGCCCCAGGATCCGGATTGGGTGGTGCTCGATGCCCCGGCGGGTTTTCAGGGCTACAAACTCAACGACTACCTGCGTTCGGTGGATCGGGTGGTGATTCCCGTGGTGCCCTCCATCTTCGACATGGCGGCGACGGAAGACTTTCTCAATATCCTGCGCCAGGAAATGCGCGGCCGGGCCGCCAGGATCGGCATCGTCGCCATGCGCGTTGACCCGCGTACCCGGGCGGCCGCCATGCTGGAAGAATTCCTGAGCCACTTCGATATTCCCATCCTGGCCTATCTACGCAACACGCAGAACTACGTGAATGTGGCGGCCAGCGGCCAGACCATCTTTGATGCCCCCCGTTCCAGATTCAAGCGGGATGCCGATCAATGGGCCAGGCTGCTGGAGTGGCTGGAAGATTGAATCTTCGAAAAATCCTCGAAAGGCTTGACAGATAGCTTCCGGTTCCCCATAATGTTGCTTCTTTGACGGACGCGGGGTGGAGCAGTCTGGCAGCTCGTCGGGCTCATAACCCGAAGGTCGTAGGTTCAAATCCTACCCCCGCAACCAGCCGCAGTTGGCAAAATAGTTGCAGAACAGTTGGCAAAGCGTCAGAGACACAATCAGCCCGGTCGATCAACCGGGTTTTTTGTTGATGAGATGGGTGAGTTGTATGTCGTGAGTTGTATGTGAGTTGTATGTGAGTTGTATGTGAGTTGTATGTCTGTTCCTCGATAGCTCAGTCGGTAGAGCGCCGGACTGTTAATCCGTAGGTCCCTGGTTCGAGCCCAGGTCGGGGAGCCAGGTCGTGTGGCAAGCCAGCCTTGCTGGCCCATCAGGTTTGCTCATGTGGCTCAGTGGTAGAGCACCCCCTTGGTAAGGGGGAGGTCGGCAGTTCAATCCTGCCCATGAGCACCATTCCCTTGTTTCCTGTTCCTCATTCCCCCTCTCATTCCCCCTCATTCCCTTGATCCTGTCAGGCCCCGGGTTTCCGTGCGCTGGTTTTCCGTGCGCTGGTTTTCTGTCCGTCCTGTGTCGCAGGGCCGGTATTTTCCCGTCCGGAACATGAAACGGGGTGCCGGCCGCATCGCCTGCACCCCGTTTTCCGTTGCGCCAGCCGTCAAGCCGGGGCCGAAGTGCGGATCAGGTGATCAAAGGCCGAGAGGCTGGCCTTGGCGCCTTCGCCCATGGCGATGATGATCTGCTTGTAGGGCACGGTGGTGCAATCGCCGGCGGCGAACACGCCGGGCACCGAGGTCTGGCCCCTGGCATCCACGACGATTTCCCCTTGTCTGGAGAGTTCCACGCAGCCCTTGAGCCAGTCGGTGTTGGGCAACAGGCCGATCTGCACGAAGATGCCTTCCAGTTCGATCTGGTGCCGTTCATTGCTGGACCGATCCAGGTAGGTGAGGCCGGTGACCTTCTGGCCGTCGCCGTTCACCTCGGTGGTCTGGGCTTCCTTGATTACCGTGACGTTGGGCAGGCTGTAGAGCTTCTTTTGCAAGATCGCGTCGGCCCGGAGTTCGCTGCCGAATTCCAGCAGGGTCACCTGGGCGACGACGCCGGCCAGGTCGATGGCGGCCTCCACGCCGGAGTTGCCGCCGCCGATCACGGCGACCCGCTTGCCCTTGAACAAGGGGCCGTCACAGTGGGGGCAGTAGGCCACGCCCTTGGTGCGGTATTCGGCTTCGCCGGGCACGTTCATTTCGCGCCAGCGGGCGCCGGTGACGAGGATCACGGTCTTGCTCTTGAGCACGGCGCCGCTGGCCAGATGCACTTGGGTGAGGCCGCCGTTTTCACCCGGCTCACCCGGCACCAGGCGGGTGGCCTGCTGCAGGTTGATGATGTCCACCGGGTATTCGCGCACATGCTGTTCCAAGGCCTGGGCCAGTTTGGGGCCTTCGGTTTCCTTCACGGAAATGAAGTTCTCGATGCCCAGGGTGTCGAGCACCTGGCCGCCGAAACGCTCGGCCACCACGCCGGTGCGGATGCCCTTGCGCGCCGCGTAGATGGCGGCCGCGGCGCCGGCGGGGCCGCCGCCGATCACCAGCACGTCGAAGGCTTCTTTCTGGCCGAGCTTGGCGGCTTCCCGGGCGCTGGCGCCGATGTCCAGCTTGGCGAGGATTTCCTCGGCACTCATGCGGCCCTGGCCGAACAGTTCGCCGTTCAGATACACGGCGGGGACGCCCATGATCTGGCGCGCTTCCACTTCCTGCTGGAACAGGGCGCCGTCGATCATCACCGCTTCAAAGCCCGGGTTGAGCACGGCCATGGTGTTCAGGGCCTGCACCACGTCCGGACAGTTGTGGCAGGAGAGGGAAATGAAGGTCTCGAAGCTGAACTTGCCCTCCAGGCTCTTGATCTGCTCGATCACGTCCGCTTCCAGCTTGGGCGGGTGACCGCCGGTCTGGAGCAGGGCCAGGATCAGGGAGGTGAATTCGTGGCCCATGGGCAGGCCGGCAAAGTGGATGCGCGGCGCCTGGCCTTGGCGGGCGATGCCAAAGGAGGGGCGGCGCGGGTAGTTGCCATCCTCGCGCAGGCTGACCTGCCCGGAGAGGCTGGCGATGTCGGTCAACAGCTCGCGCATTTCGCCGGACTTGGGGCTGTCATCCAGGGAGGCCACCAGTTCGATGGGGTGCACGAGCTTTTCCAGGTAGGCCTTGAGCTGGGCTTTGATGTTTGCATCTAGCATGATGATTTCCCTTGCTGTTTCAAATTGAAGTGCAATAGAAAGGCGCCAGGGCGGGCAGCGCTGGCGCCTTTGTGCTGCAATCCGGGACCGCCCCGGAAAGGCGGTCAGCGGATGGCCGCTGCTGCTTTAGATCTTGCCGACCAGGTCGATGGAGGGTGCCAGGGTCTTGGCGCCTTCCTTCCACTTGGCGGGGCACACCTCGCCGGGGTGGGCGGCGGTGTACTGGGCTGCCTTCAGCTTGCGCAGGGTCTCGGTGATGTCACGGGCGATCTCGTTGGAGTGGATTTCCAGGGTCTTGATGACGCCATCCGGGTTGATGATGAAGGTGCCGCGCAGGGCCAGGCCTTCTTCGGGGATATGCACACCGAAAGCGTTGGTCAGCTGATGGGTGGGGTCGCCGATCAGGGGGAACTTTGCCTTGCCCACGGCAGGAGAGGTTTCGTGCCAGACCTTGTGGGAGAACTGGGTGTCGGTGGTGATGGCATAGACCTCGGCGCCGGCCTTCTGGAACTCGGCGTAGTGCTCGGCGGCGTCCTCGATCTCGGTGGGGCAGTTGAAGGTGAACGCGGCCGGCATGAAGATCAGCACGGACCACTTGCCCTTCAGGCTGGCTTCGGTGACTTCGATGAACTTGCCGTTGTGGAAAGCATTGACTTTGAACGGTTGAATCTGGGTGTTGATCAGTGACATCGTTTATCTCCTTGGGTTGTGTTGAAGGCAGGACGGATATTAAAGAGATTTTCCAATGCCTTCCAATTGATTCTAGGTATGTTGGGGATAGGTTCTTCCTATCGGGCCGGCGAGGGGGATTGTCTGACTTGCGCCGGGCTTGCATCCGACGTGGCATCCGACTTGGCGCCCGACTTGGGCGCAAGCGGCCTTCCTTCTACAATCCCTGCTCTTTTCCCTGCCCCTGATTGCCATGGCCCTGATTGAATCCCGCAGCGAGACCATTTCCCTTCGCGGCCTGCGTTACCACATCCGGCATTGGGGCGAGGCGGGGGCGCCGCGGCTGTTTTTCCTGCACGGCTGGATGGATTCCTCACCCAGCTTTCAGTTCGTGGTCGATGCCCTGCAACAGTCCTGGCACGTCATCGCCCCGGACTGGCGTGGGTACGGGGCTTCCGAATGGCAGGGGCGACCCTACTGGTTTCCCGACTATTACGCCGACCTGGACAGCCTGCTGGCCCATTATTCCCCGGATCAGCCGGCCCGGCTGGTGGGGCACAGCATGGGCGGCAATATCGCCAGCATCTATGCGGGCCTGAAGCCGGAGCGGGTGCGGCAGCTGGTCATGCTCGACTTTCTTGGCCTGAAGCCTTCCGGGGAGGTGGATGCGCCCACTCAGCTGAGTCTCTGGCTGGCGGCCGTCCAGTCTCAGCCCCAGCCCCGGCTGCGGACCTACCCGGACCATGCCGCCCTGGCCCGGCGCCTGATGCTTGTCAATCCCCGTCTGCGGGAGGACCGGGCCCACTATCTGGCCCGGCATGTAGGCCGGGTGCGTAGCGATGGCAAGGTGGAAATGGCCTGCGATCCCTGGCACAAGATTCCCTCGCCCAGCCCCTACCGGATCGACGATACCCTGGCCTGCTGGCGGCGCATTACCGCCCCGGTGCTGATGCTGGTGGCGGACCAGGGCTTTGTGCAGCAGCGCTTCGGCCATACGCCGGAAGAATTCCAGCGCCGCCTCGGCAGCTTTGCCGATGTGCGCCTAGAGACCATCCGCGCGGCGGGCCACAATCTGCAGCACGACCAGCCGGAGCAGGTGGCAGCGGCCCTGGAAGGCTTTCTGGGGCGGGATTGACCGGAGCTTCGCCGCCCCCGCCTGATGCCCCACCTGATGCCCCACCTGATGCCCCGCCTGATGCCCGCCGCCGCCCGGAGCCGGTAACGATTTGAGCGGCGATCTGACCGGATCGGGCGCGACCTGGGGGACTCAAGGCTTGGGACTCAAACCTGGGGCTGCAAACCCGGGGCTGCAAAGGTCACGGCAGAAAATGGTCGCTTGCGCCAGTTCGATGTCAAGAAGGGGAGGTGGCGTAGCGGGGCGGATGACTGGCATACTTGGGATTCCGGCTACCCCGTTCAACCCTGACCCTCATGCAAGGACGACTCATGAATATCGCCAAAATCGCCCAGACCCGTTATTCCACCAAGGCCTTCGCGGCCGGCAAGCGCATTCCCGAGGCCCAGCTTGCCCAGTTGCGCACCCTGCTGCAGAATGCGCCGGCATCGGTCAATTCCCAGCCTTGGCATTTCATCCTGGCGGGTTCCGAAGCCGGCAAGGCCCGGGTCGCCAAGGCCATGCACGGCGGCTTTGCCTACAACGAAGCCAAGGTCCTGAATGCCTCCCACGTGGTGGTGCTGTGCGGCAAACGCACGCTGGACGACGCGCATCTGCAGGCCGTGATCGAACAGGAAAACCGGGATGGCCGTTTTGCCAATCCCGAAGCCATGGCGACCCAGGACCAAACCCGGCGGTTCTACGTGAATCTGCACCGGAATGAACTCAAGGACGAGGGCATCTGGATCGCCAAGCAGGTCTACCTGGCCCTGGGCACCCTGCTGTTGGGGGCGGCCTGCCTGGAAATCGATGCCTGCACCATGGAAGGTTTCGACAGCGCCCTGCTGGATCAGGAACTGGGTCTGGAAGCCCGCAATCTGACCAGCCTGGTGGTGGTGGCCCTGGGCTATCGTTCCGAGACGGATTTCAACGCCAAGCTGCCCAAGTCCCGCCTGCCCGAAGCGGTGGTGATCTCCGAACTGTGAAGTCGCAGCGGGGCAAATGACGGCAAAGAGCCGACTGCAAAGCGCGATGCGCATCCAGTAGAAGTGCTGTATATTTCACCTGTGGATTTATACAGTAACCAACGTCGCTGGAGGTGGAATCATGATGCAGCAATTGCAAGGCTGGTTTGATCGCATGATCGGTGTCGCGCACCTGGAGCGGGAAATGCAGCGCCAGGCCCGGGAAATTTATCGCCCCCGGGAATTGCCGGCGCAAGTCCATCTACCGGCCTGCTGGCGGCGCCAGCCCCGGGTCGGGCGGGGCGCCTGAGTTTGGCGCCGGGCCGGCCGAGCCGACCGTGGGGCATGGGCCGGTAGCAGGCGGCATCGCCCCACTCGTGCCAGGCAGCCCGGGCAGCCCCGAAGCGCGGGTTCATTCCTTGGCGGGGTGGGGGATTGCGCTCGCCGTCCGGGGCTTCAGGGCGCCTCGAAAAACCGGATTTTCACCCGTTTCAGTTCTTTAAGTAACGGATTCATCAAGGTCGGTTTTTCTCAAAGCGAGGTTTTCGATGTGCCCTTCAGTCGAGGAAATCGTCCACCCGCCGGGTGACCCGTTCATTCAGGTCGGCGGCGAGACAGTCGAAAATTTCGCCGGGAATGCTGTTGGTGAGCCAGGTGATCTGGCGCTTGGCGAGTTGCCGGGTGGCGAAGATGCCCCGGTTCGTGAGTTCCTGGCGGGAATAGCGGCCCTCCATCCATTCCCACACCTGGCGGTAACCGACACAGCGCATGGAAGGGAGTTCCGGCGTCAGTTCGTAACGGCGGCGCAGCTTTTCCACTTCTTCCACCAGCCCGCCCAGCAGCATTTCCTGGAAACGGCGGGCGATGCGTTCATGCAGCACGCTGCGTTCGGAGGGCAAGAGGGAAAGGGAAAGAAAGCGGTAGGGCGGCGCGCCGTCCTGGCCGGCGGCCAGCAGTTCGCTCATGGCGCGGCCCGTGAGCCGGCAGATTTCCAGGGCGCGCTGTAGCCGCTGGGCATCGGTGGGATGGAGCCGGGCCGCGGTTTCGGGGTCGAGCCGGGCGAGTTCGGCATGCAGGGCGGGCCAGCCCTTTGCGGCCGCTTCCGCATCGAGCTGGGCGCGGATTGCCGGATCGGCCTGGGGCAAATCCGCCAGACCTTCGAGCAGGGCCTTGAAATAGAGCAGGGTGCCGCCGACCAGGAGGGGCACCTTGCCGGCGGCGCGGATCTCGGCCATGGCGGCCAGGGCTTCCTTGCGAAAGCGGGCGGCGGAATAGGCTTCCTCGGGGCTGATCAGGTCCACCAGCCGGTGCGGGAAGGCGGCCAGCGTTTCCTTGTCCGGCTTGGCCGTGCCGATGTCCATGTCCTTGAACACCAGGGCGGAATCGACGCTGATCAATTCCACCGGGAAGCGCCGCGCCAGTTCCAGGGCGAGGGCAGTCTTGCCGCTGGCGGTGGGGCCCATGAGCAAAATGGCGGGGGGCAGGGCACCTCCGGGGTTTACCTGAGGAGGGCTCACAGGAGGGCGGCCCCTTCCTTCTCGCCTAGCTCATAAACCACGTTGGCACGGCCCACCAGCAGGGGGTCCAGGGGGCCGATGCGCTCCAGGTCCTTGTTGGTGTAGGGCAGCTTGTGTAGCACGTAGCGCATGGCATTGAGGCGCGCCCGCTTCTTGCAGTCGGACTTGACCACCGTCCAGGGCGAGTCGGCCGTATCCGTGTAGAAGAACATGGCCTCCTTGGCCTTGGTGTAGTCGTCCCACTTGTCGAGGGAGGCGAGATCGATGGGGGAAAGCTTCCACTGCTTCAGGGGGTGGTTTTCCCGCTCATTGAAACGGCGGCGCTGCTCGCCCCGGCTGACGGAGAACCAGAACTTGATCAGATGTACGCCACTCCTGACCAGATTGCGCTCGAATTCCGGCGTCTGGCGCATGAATTCGGCGTACTCATCGGGCGTGCAAAAGCCCATCACCCGTTCCACCCCGGCCCGGTTGTACCAGGAGCGGTCGAACAGCACGATCTCGCCGGCGGAAGGCAGGTGCTGGATGTAACGCTGGAAGTACCACTGGCCGCGTTCCACTTCCGAAGGTTTTTCCAGGGCCACCACGGTGGCGCCGCGCGGGTTGAGGTGTTCCATGAAGCGCTTGATGGTGCCGCCCTTGCCCGCCGCGTCCCGGCCCTCGAAGACGATCACCACCTTCTGGCCGGTTTCCTTGACCCAGGCCTGGAGCTTCAGGAGTTCCACCTGCAGCTGGTATTTCTGCTTCTCGTAATTTTTGCGGGACATCAGGTTCTTGTAGGGATAGCCGCCCGTGCGCCAGTCGTCGGAGAGCTCGTCGTCGGGGCGTACCGGCAGCTTGCTGGCCACCTCCTCTCCCTTCATCAAGGCTTCGCGCAGCACCGCCGCGTCATCGGGGGAGGCTCCGGCCATGATTGCTTCCAGGGTGCTGGCGACGGACTGGATATCGCCCTTGGCGGCGGACTGGAGAATGTCGGCGACGGCCACGGCCTTGGCGGTCTGGGCGGCGGCCACGGCCTGCTCCACTTCAAAATGGGCGATACCCGCCTGGGTCGTGGCGGGGGTGATGTCTCCTGACTTGGTGCGGCGGGGCGCGGCGGTTCGGGCAACCGTCAGATGAGGTGTCGTGGTCTTCTTCGGCGAGTCCATGGGCGCATCCTTCCAGGTAAAACCACAACTATACGGTCAAGCGGGGGGCTTTGTCCCTGGGGCCACGCCCATGCCGGACCACCAGGAAATCCTGGGGCCGGCCGTTAGCCTCGCCCGGGATGATGAAGGCGAAACGCGCCCGGACAACCTGCCGGCCCGGGTGTAGGGGGCGATCTGCTCCGGTAGTCAGGCCAACATGTCAGGCCAACATATCACCCGCTTTTGCTCGGACAGGGCGTAAGATGGGGACGGGGCCTGCTGCCCCGACCTCTTCTTGCCGGTGCTGTCGAGCTGGCTTCCTGCCTACTTGTTGCGGAGACCGATGGCCATGGTCCGTATCGAACTGAGCATCGACCTCCACTACGACGTGGATGGTTACGGTGCCGATTTCATCTTCAATTTCCAGGCGGCCCGTACCGCCAGCCAGCATCTCCTCGATGAGCGCCTGGGAGTTTTTCCGGCAATGCCCACCGCAAGTCACACCGATGCCCTGACCCAGGCCCGTTTCCTGCGTCTGGCGGCGCCGCCGGGGCATCTGCATCTGGGCTATCGGGCCAGCCTGGAGCTGGTGCATTTCCTGGCGGCCCCGGAGCTGCTGGCGGAAGTGCCGGTGGCGTGCCTGCCGCCGGAGGTGCTGCCCTATCTCTATCCCAGCCGCTACTGTCCCTCGGACCGGCTGGGGAGGCTGGTGATGGCCGAGTTCGGCGGCCTGCCCCGGGGATACGGGCGGGTCATGGCGATTCAGGAATGGGTGCAGCGCCAGGTGCGTTTCCAGGGCAACAGCAGCAACTCCAACACCTGGGCTCTGGATACCCTGATCGACCGGGTCGGGGTATGCCGGGATTTTGCCCATCTGATGATTGCCCTGTGCCGGGCCCTGAGCATTCCCGCCCGCTTCGTCACGGGGATCGACTATGGCGCCGACCCGGCCCTGGGACCCACGGATTTTCATGCCTGCGTGGAGGTTTTCCTGGATCAGCGCTGGTATCTCTTTGATCCTTCGGGCACCGCCATTCCCATGGGCTTCATCCGCATCGGCACAGGCCGGGATGCGGCAGACGTGTCCTTTGCCACCATTTTTGGCAACGTCACCTCTCAGGCGCCGATCATCAGCATCCGCGCGCTGGAGGATCAGGCTGCCGGTTGGGAACTGCCCTACCGGCGTAGCGAGGCCCTGTCCACCGATTCAGGCTCCGGGTTTGTCGTGGCCTGATGTGCCAGCACCAGAAGCCAGCACCAGAAGCCAGCACCAGAAGCCTGCGGCTGTTGCGGCCCTGCCGGGCTGTCGCTATCATCCGCGCCGCCGATGAAGAAAGCGAGAGTGCGCCCATGGCCAGACCCATGACCTACGAGCAGTACCTGGATGAAGTGAGCACGCTGCTCACCGAGATCTACACCATGGAAGACGATGCCGCGATCCAGATGGTGATGCGCGCCCAGGCCGACGATTTTTTCAGCGGCCATGACGACGACCCCAGTCTCTGCACCCAGGAGCGGGCCGAACGGGATGTGCGTCAGATTTTCAAGTCGTACCCGCTCAAGCCGCGCTAAAAGGGCCTCGAGAGCAAGGCTGCTGGTATCTCGAGGGCGCGTCAGGCGCGCGGGGGAGCCAGGTTGTCCCGCAACATTTCCATGAAGGCCAGGGTGCGGGCTGGCAGCAGGCGGCGGCCCGGGGTGATGCTCCAGACGGTGATGCCGGGCAGGGACCACTCGGGCAGCACCCGCTGCAGCCGGCCCTGGACCACCCAGGGCTGGGCCAGCCGGTCGGCCAGGCCGACAATGCCCAGGCCGTGCGCCGCCAGGTTGCGCTGTAAACCCAGCGAGTTGGAGGTCAGCGGGCACTTCGGATGTCCTTCCCATCTTTCTGCCTCCCGGCTCAGCCGCCACGGCAGTACCTCACCGACGCCATTGACAAGGGCCAGGCCCACATGTCCGGCCAGTTCGTCCGGGTGCTGGGGCGGGCCGTAGCGGGCCAGATAGGCCGGGCTGGCGTAGAGGCCGTTACCGAATTCACACAGTTTCCTTGCGACCAGGGTGCCGTCGTCGGGCAACTGGGTGGCAATGCGCACGGCCAGATCGAAGCGTTCCGCGATCAGGTCCACCCGGCGGGGAGACAGGTCCAGATCCAGGCGCACTTCCGGGTAATCCGCGGCGAAGCGCAGCAGCAGCGGGGTGAGGTCCAGTTCCACGAAATCCGGCGGCAGGGCGACCCTGAGCTTGCCCCGGGGGGTTTCCTGCCGGTGCTGGGCCAGGGCCATGGCGGCATCGGTCTCTTCTTGCAGGCGCCGGGCATGTTCCAGGATGCGCTCGCCGAATTCGGTGACGGCGAGACGGCGGGTGCTGCGCAGCAGCAGTTTTTCCCCCAGCCGTTCTTCCAGGCCGGAAATGCGGCGCGACAGGGTGGATTTGGGCAGCCGTGTCAGTTCGGCGGCTTTGGAAAAGCTGCCGGCTTCGAGAGTGCGGGCAAAGAGGATCAGATCGTGGGCGTCCTGGCTCATGGCGATTGTTCCGTTGGTGGAACGATAGTAACCAGTTTACGCCCTTCTGTTGCTCAGGATTGGCTAATAGAATGTACCAGGGCAGCGACATCGCTGCCCCTTACCAGGAGAGCACACCATGAACATTCTGCAGATCAACACCAGTGCCCGCACCAGCGGCGCCAATTCCACCCGTCTGGCCGACCTCGTCAGCGCCCGCTTGCGGGTCTTGCAGCCCGAGGCTGGTCTGAAAGTGCGGGATCTGGCCCGTGATCCGCACCCGGTCCTGGATGCCCCGTCGCTGGCGGCCTTGTTCACCCCCGCCGAGCAGCGCACGGCGGAGCAGGCCGCCCGGGTGGCCCTGGATGATGCCCTGATTGCCGAGGTTCAGGCAACCGATGTCATCGTGCTGGGCGTGCCCATGTACAACTTCGGCGTGTCGGTGCAGTTGAAGTCATGGATCGACGCCATCGCCCGGGCCGGGGTCACCTTCCGCTATACCGCCAACGGCTCCGAAGGCCTGCTCCAGGGCAAGAAGGTCTATGTGGCCCTGGCTCGGGGCGGCATCTACCGGGACACTCCGGCAGATACCCAGGTGTCTTACCTGAAGATCTTGCTGGCCTTCCTGGGGATGAGCGATGTGACGTTCATTTACGCCGAGGGTCTGGCCCTGGGCGGTGATGCGGAAGACAAGGCCTTTGCCGAGGCCGGGGCACAAATCCAGGCCCTGTCGCTCTGAGTTCCTGCTCTGAGTTTCCTGCTCTGAGTTTCCTGAAGTTGCATCGAACCTCCGCATCGGGCCGTGGAACGCCGGGTGCAGGGAGCGGCGCTGGTGCCGCCCCTCTTTGGGAATCGCCGGGGATCGGTCAGCCGAGGTTGGCGCCTGCCAGCTTCACCCCGAAGCCGATGAACAGGCTGCCCACGGCCCCGTTGGTGCAGGCCGTCAGCCAGCGCGCCTTCCTGATCCGGCGGGCCAGGAGCGCCCCGCCGAAGATCAGGGCGGTCAGGTAGAGCCCGCTGCAGACCTGCACGATCCCCCCCAGAATCAGGAAGGACAGGGCAGGGTGGGGGTAGTCCGGGGAAACGAACTGGATGAAGAAGGAAACGAAGAACAGGATCGCCTTGGGATTGGTCAGGTCGATCAGCAGGGCGGTGCAAAAGGGGCGGGAGGCGTCCAGTCGGGAGTTCTCCTCGCCGGTTGCAGCGCAGTCGTCCCGCCAGGTCTGCCAGGCGGCCCGCAGCAAGTTCAAACCCAGCCAGGCCAGATAGGCCGCCCCTGCATATTTGAGCCCCATGAACAGCAGGGGCGAGGTCTTGAGCAGGGAAGCCAGCCCGGTCACCGAGAGCATCATCAGGATCGTGTCGCCCAGCAAGATGCCGGCCGCGGCCCGGAACCCCGTGCTCACGCCGCGGCGCGATGCCACCGTCATCACATAGACGGAATTGGGGCCTGGCAGCAGCACGATGAAGATCGTGCCGAGGATGAAGGTGCAAAGGTCGGTGATGCCGTAGCTCATGGGATAGTTCCTGTCTTCAAGCGGCGGGGGTCAGGGAAATTTTCTGGCCGTCCGGGCCCACCACCCCGTCCCGGCCCTGATGCTTGGCGGCGTACATGCGCTGGTCGGCCCGCTGTACCAGGGTCTCCCAGTCGGTGATGCCGTCTTCCTGAGTGTCGGCCAGGCCGATGGAGGCGGTCAGGGGGGTGCCGTCGGGGCGCAGGCCCAGGTGCTGCTCCCGCAGCCTTTGCAGCAGGGGCAGGACATTCTCGTCCGGGGTATCGGGCAGGACGGCGATGAACTCCTCGCCACCCCAGCGGATCAGCAGGTCGCTGCGGCGCAGGCCCTGGCGCACGCCCTCGGCCAGGTGGCGCAGGCACTGGTCGCCGGCATCATGGCCATACTTGTCGTTGATGCTCTTGAAATGATCCAGGTCGAGAAAGGCTACGCTCAGGGGCTTGTCGGACAGGGTGCTGAGGCGGAACAGCAGGCTCAGGGCCTCCTCGCCGGACTGGCGGGTGTAAGCGCCGGTGAGCGGGTCGTGCATGGCCTTCAGGACCAGGGTTGCCATGTAGTGGCACTGGCTCATGCCCGAGAACATGGAAACCCCGAGCATCATCGTCATGAACCAGAGGGCGCCGCCATATTGTTCCAGGCTGAGGTTCTGGCCGCCGAGCAAAAAGGTGAGCACGCCCGTGACGATCACGGGCAGGGCCAGGGCGATGGTTTCCAGCGCGGTCAGGGGAAAGATGGCCAGCCCGCCCAGGACGATGGTGGGCAGATAGCCATAGAGCTGGGTTATCAGCCGCTGCTTGTCCGTGGCGTTGGCCGTCGCCAGCATGTCGGCGGAAAGCAGGTGGAACAGGGGCGGAATCAGGAGCAGGGCCAGCAGGGTCACTAGGGCCTGGGGATAGGGCCGGGTGGTGGAGAGTTCCCGGGGCCAGGCCAGGGCCACGAACAGGGCGGCAGAGAGCAGGCGCAGGGCGACCATGCGCCAGGCAACGGGGGCATCGAAAACCAGCAGGTCCACCCCCGAAAACAGGGGTACCAGCACGGCAAACAGGGCGGCGATGAGCCGGACCCGGGCGAGGATCACCGAGGCCGCGTGGCGTTGCAGGTGGGGCGAGCGTTCAACCGGGAGCAGCAGCCCGAGCAGTTGCCCGGGGCTCAGTTGGGCCGGGGCCACGATGTGCTGGAAGATGGACTGCCAGAGCTTGGGCACTTGAGTATCCCGGGTGTCAGAGTGTAAATGGGGGCTTATCTTAGCCCCATTTGTACCGTTCAGCCCCATTTGCACCGTTCAGCCCCATTTGCACCGGGCTGACGCTTTCGGCAGGCCGCCGCCCTGTCCCGATTCCCTGGTCCGATTCCGGGGCGGATCAGGGCAGATCAGGGCGGATCAGGGCGGATCAGGGCGGATCAGGGCGCCAGCCGGGCGAGGGCCCAGGCGACATGTTCCTGCACCAGCGGCGAGGCGTGGCCTTTTCTCTGTTCCAGGGCCGCCAGGGCCGCCGGGGTGGCGGGGCCGTTGCCCAGGGCCACGGCGAGGTTGCGCAGCCAGCGTTCATGGCCGATGCGGCGGATGGGACTGCCCGCCAGCCGGTCCTCGAACTCCCGGGCTTCCCAGGCAAAGAGGTCCACCAGGGAGGCCCGGTCCAGCCCCTGGCGGGGCGCGAATTCCGGGTCGCCCAGCCGGGCGAAGCGGTTCCAGGGGCAACCTAGCTGGCAGTCGTCGCAGCCGTAGATGCGGTTGCCGATCTGCGGCCGCAGCGCCTCGGGAATGGCGCCCGCCAGTTCGATGGTGAGGTAGGAGATGCAGCGGCGGGCATCCACCTGATAGGGGGCGATGATGGCCTGGGTGGGGCAGGCGGCAAGGCAGGCGGTGCAACTGCCGCAGTGGTCTCGTTCCGGCGCGCTCGTAGGCAGGGCCAAGTCGGTGTAGATTTCGCCGAGAAAGCGCCAGGAACCTTGGCGCGACAAGAGGAGGCTGTGCTTACCGCGCCAGCCGAGGCCCGCCTGGCGGGCGAACTCCACTTCCAGCACCGGCGCCGAGTCGCAAAACACCCGGTAGCCGAAGGGGCCGATGGCGTTTTCCATGCGGCTGGCCAACTTTTGCAGGCGGCGACGCATCACCTTGTGGTAGTCGCGCCCCAGGGCGTAGCGGGAAATGTAGGCCCGCTCCTGGTCGGCGAGGTTGGCGAGGTTGGCGAGCGCAGGCGACAGGCCGGCTTCGGGCCAGTAGTCGAGCGCCACGGAAATCACCGTGAGGGTGCCGGGCAAGAGCGCCTGGGGCTGGCTGCGCAAGGCGGCGTGGCGCGCCATATAATCCATCTCCCCGTGCCGGCCGGCGGCCAGCCACCCGGCCAGGCGGGCGGCGGCATCCCCGACCTCGGCCCGGGCGATGCCGAGCCGCGCAAACCCCAGTTCCCGGGCCCAGTCGCCCAGGTCCGCAGCCAGTCGAGTCAAGGAGTCCGTATCATGCATGAGCCGCAGTGTACCCGTGAATTGAGCCTGCCCGACGAGGCCGCCACCCAGCGTCTGGGCGGGCTCATGGCCCAATCTATCCGGCCGGGGCTGGTGATTTATCTGGAAGGGGACCTGGGCGCGGGCAAGACCACCCTGGTGCGGGCCCTGCTGCGGGCCCTGGGCCACACCGGGCCGGTCAAGAGCCCTACCTATGCGCTGGTTGAAGTTTACGTGGTTTCGAGCTTATACTTGTATCACTTTGATTTTTATCGCTTCGGTTCGCCGGAGGAATTTGTTGATGCAGGCTTGGGCGAATACTTTCGCAAAGATTCGGTCTGTCTGGTGGAGTGGCCGGAAAAAGCGGCGGGCTATGTCCCGCCGGCAGATCTGCGCCTCGCCATCCGGCATCAGTCCGCTGGACGCCGGGTCCGCCTGTTGGCCTGCAGCAAGGAGGGTCTGCCATGTCTGACAAGTCTCTACGCAGCCTGGGACGCCGCCGACTCCTGCATTTCGCCGGGGCCAGCCTAGCGCTATCCGTCACCTCCCTGGCGCTGGCGGCGCCGCGCAATCCCTCCATTCTGGCGGTCCGGGTCTGGCCGGCGGCCGACTACACCCGGGTCACCCTGGAGCACGACGCGCCCGTCAAGTTCACCCATTTCACCGTGGAAAATCCCGACCGGCTGGTGGTGGATATCGAAGGCATCGAATTCAACAAGGTGCTGGAAAGCCTTTCCGGCAAGGTTTCCGACAGTGACCCTTACATCAAGCTGCTGCGGGCCGGGCGTTTCAAGCCGGGCGTGGTGCGGCTGGTGATGGAACTCAAGACCAGGGTGGCGCCCCAGGTCTTCACCCTGGCGCCCGTCGGCGAGTATGGCCACCGGCTGGTGCTGGACGTGTATCCGGAAAATCCGGTGGACCCGCTGCTGGCCCTGCTCGAAGAGCAAAGCCGCAGCGACCGCCCCTTGCGCGAGGCCGAAGAACTGAAACTGGAGGAACCGCCCAAATCCCCGCCGGGCAAATCCTCTGGCACGGACAAGCCCTCTGATCCGGGCAAGCCCTCGGGTACCGGCAAGTCCAGGGTCAACCGTCTCATCACCATCACCCTGGACCCCGGCCACGGCGGCGAGGACCCGGGGGCGGTGGGCCAGGGCGGCACCTACGAAAAAATCGTGACCCTGGCCATTGCCCGGCGCCTCAAGGCCAAGCTCGAGCGCCAGGCCAATGTGCGCGTCGCCCTGACCCGCGATGGCGACTTTTTCGTGCCCCTGGGAACCCGGGTGCAAAAGGCCCGCCGGGTGCAGTCGGATCTGTTCGTTTCCATTCATGCCGATGCCTGGATCAAGCCCGAAGCCCGGGGCTCTTCGGTGTTCATCCTGTCTGAAAAGGGCGCTTCGAGCACGGCGGCGCGCTGGCTGGCCCAGAAGGAAAACGATGCCGATCTGGTGGGCGGCGTGAATCTCAATGTCAAGGACCCGTTCCTGGCCCGTACCCTGCTCGATCTCTCCCAGACCGCCACCAGCGCCGACAGCATGCGTCTGGCCAAGGCCGTGCTGGGGGAACTGGGGGGCATCAACCGCCTGCACAAGACCAATGTCGAGCAGGCCGGCTTTGCCGTATTGAAGGCGCCGGACATTCCTTCGATCCTGGTCGAAACCGCCTTCATCTCCAATCCGGAAGAAGAGCGCAAACTGGCCGATGAGCGCTATCAGGACCAGATGGCCGAGGCGCTGGTCCGGGGCGTCCTGCAATATCTGGAGCAGAATCCTCCTCCCGCCAAATCGCCGATGGCCCGGTTGGGTTGAAGCCTCCGCACCGCTGGCCCGGACGGTAGTGCAGAAGCCGCCGTGCAGAAGCAATACCGGGCAGCGGCCGTCGAAACGGTATAATTGCCGCTTTTTTCGGCAGCATCTTCGTCCATGCTCGTTTTTCGCGGTTTCCACCGTCCATCCCCTTCTGCCACCGTGCTCACCCTGGGTAATTTCGACGGGGTGCATCGGGGCCACCTGGCTTTGCTGGAGCGCCTCAGGACGGTGGCCCAAGCGCATGGACTGCCCGCCAGTCTGGTGACGTTCGAACCGCATCCCCGCGAATTCTTTGCGCCCGACTCGGCGCCGGCGCGGCTCACCACCTTGCGCGAAAAGCTCCGGTATTTCACCCTGGCCGGGGTGGAGCAGACCTATGTGGCCCATTTCAATCAGGCTTTTGCCGGCTTGAGCGCCGATGCTTTCGTGGAACAGATTCTGGTGCAATGCCTCCAGGTCCGCCATGTGATCATCGGCGATGACTTCCGCTTCGGCGCCGGCCGCTTGGGGGATTTTGCCTATCTCCAGGCTGCGGGCCGCGCCTGCGGCTTTGCCGTGGAGGCCATGAAAAGCGTGGTACTGGGGGGCGAACGGGTTTCCAGTTCGGTCGTGCGCCAGGCCCTGGCGGAGGGCGACATGGCCAAGGCCGCTACCTTGCTGGGGCGCCCCTACGCCATTGACGGCCGGGTGGTGCATGGCCGCAAGCTGGGCCGGCAACTAGGCTTTGCCACCGCCAACATCTACATCCGGCACAACCCCCTGCCCATGAGCGGTGTGTTTGCCGTGCGGGTGCTAGAGCCCGGCGGCCCGGTTCGCCAGGGGGTGGCCAATCTGGGCATCCGCCCCACCCTGGGGGGGACCCGGCCCCTGCTGGAAGTGCATATCTTCGATTTTCAGGGCGACATTTATGGCGCCCACCTGTCCGTCGAGTTCGTGCACAAACTGCGCGACGAAATGAAGTTTTCCGACCTTTCTGCCTTGCAGGCCCGGATTGCCGCCGATGCGGTAGCGGCCCGGGCCTTTTTCAGTGCTGAGTGAAACCATGGCCGATTACAAGACTACCCTGAACCTTCCCGATACCGCCTTCCCCATGCGCGGCGACCTGCCCAGGCGGGAACCCGTCTGGGTGCAGCAATGGCAGGACAAGAAGCTGTACCGGAAGATCCGCGAGATCTGCGCCGGCCGGCCCAAGTTCATCCTGCACGACGGCCCCCCCTACGCCAACGGCAGCCTGCATCTGGGCCACGCCCTGAACAAGATCCTCAAGGACATCATCGTCCGTTCCAGGACCCTGGCGGGTTTCGATGCGCCCTATGTGCCGGGCTGGGACTGCCACGGCCTGCCCATCGAGCACAAGATCGAGGTCATCCACGGCAAGAACCTGCCTGCCGACAAGGTGCGGGAACTGTGCCGCGCCTATGCCGCCGAGCAGGTGGAAGTGCAGAAGAAGGAATTCATCCGCCTCGGCGTGCTGGGGGATTGGGACAACCCTTACCTGACCATGAACTTCGTCAACGAGGCCGGCGAGATC
Source organism: Azovibrio sp. (assembly GCF_049658005.1). NCBI lineage: Bacteria > Pseudomonadati > Pseudomonadota > Betaproteobacteria > Rhodocyclales > Rhodocyclaceae > Azovibrio > Azovibrio sp. Next base: position 28,725 of record NZ_JBASOH010000133.1, read on the forward strand.
CGCGCCCTGGCCGAGATGGTCAGGCAGGGCTACGTCTTCAAGGGCCTGAAGCCGGTGAACTGGTGTTTTGACTGCGGCTCCGCCCTGGCCGAGGCCGAGGTGGAATATGCCGACAAGAAATCCCCCACCATCGACGTGGCCTTTCCCGTCAGCGCGGCCGATGCCCCCAAACTGGCCGCCGCCTTCGGCCTGGGCGCCCTGCCCAAGCCCGCCCATGCGGTAATCTGGACCACCACGCCATGGACCATCCCGGCCAACCAGGCTCTCAACATTCACCCCGGGCACGAATACGCCCTGGTCGATGTGGGTGACCGCCTGCTGGTGCTGGCCAAGGAACTGGTGGCAGATTGCCTGAAGCGCTACGGCCTTGAAGGCACGGTGCTGGCGACGACCAGGGGCAAGGCGCTGGAACTGCTCGAATTTTGCCATCCGCTATATGACCGCGTCGCCCCGGTTTTGCTCGCCGACTACGTCGGCCTGGATGCGGGCACCGGCATCGTGCACTGCGCCCCCGCCCACGGCGTGGACGACTTCAACGCCTGGCATGCCTACGGCCGCAGCAGCGACGAGATTATTTCCATCGTCAAGGGTGACGGCGTCTATGTGGACGAGCTCCCCTTCTTCGGCGGCCTCTCCATCTGGAAGGCCAACCCGGTCATCTGCGACAAGCTCGGCGCAGTGGGCTGCCTGCTCTCCCACGGCAGCGTGATGCACAGCTACATGCACTGCTGGCGCCACAAGACCCCGGTGATCTACCGGGCCACCGCGCAATGGTTTGTCGGCATGGATCGCCTGCCGCTCGATGGCAAGTCCCTGCGCGAAAAAGCCCTGGCCGGGGTCGAGGCCACCGCCTTCTATCCGGCCTGGGGCAAGCCCCGCCTGCACAACATGATCGCCAACCGGCCCGACTGGTGCATCTCCCGCCAGCGCAACTGGGGCGTGCCGATTCCCTTCTTCCTGCACAAGGAAACGGGGGAACTGCATCCGCGCACCGTGGAACTGATGGAAGCCGTGGCCCAGCGCGTGGAAAAGGAGGGCATCGAAGCCTGGTTCAAGCTGGATGCCGCCGAGCTCCTGGGGGCCGAGGCCGCCCAGTACGACAAGATCAGCGACACCCTGGATGTCTGGTTCGACTCCGGCACCACCCACTGGCATGTGCTGCGGGGCTCCCATAACGACGGCCACGCCACCGGCCCCCGGGCCGACCTCTACCTGGAAGGCTCGGACCAGCACCGGGGCTGGTTTCATTCCTCCTTGCTCACCGGCACCGCCATCGACGGCCACCCGCCCTACCGGGCCCTGCTCACCCACGGCTTCACGGTGGATCAGCAGGGGCGCAAGATGAGCAAGTCCCTGGGCAACACCATCTTGCCCCAGGAAGTCTCCGACAAGATGGGCGCCGAGATCCTGCGCCTGTGGGTGGCCGCCACGGATTATTCCGGCGAGCTGGCCATGTCCAGGGAAATCCTGGCCCGGGTGGTGGAAGCCTATCGCCGCATCCGCAACACCCTGCGTTTCCTGCTGGCCAACATCGCCGACTTCGACGCGGCCAAGGACATGCTGCCGGTGGACGAATGGTTCGAGATCGACCGCTACGCCCTGGCCCTGACCCGCCAGCTGCAGACCCAGGCCCAGGCCGACTACGACCGCTATGAGTTCCACCGCGTGGTGCAGGCCCTGCAGACCTTCTGCTCCGAGGACCTGGGCGGCTTCTGGCTGGACATCCTGAAGGACCGCCTGTATACCACGGCGCCGGCCTCCAGGGCCCGCCGCTCGGCCCAGAGCGCCCTGTGGCACGTGACCCAGAGCTTCATCCGCCTGATGGCGCCGATCCTCTCCTTCACCGCCGAGGAAATCTGGCAGATCCTCTCCGGCGACGCGGACCAGTCCATCATGTTCCACACTTGGCACGAGCTGCCGGCCCAGGATGGCGAAGGCGAGCTGCTGGCCAAGTGGAAACGGATCCGCGAGGTGCGCGGCGAAGTCACCAAGGCCCTGGAAGCCCTGCGCGAAGCAGGCCAGATCGGCTCCTCCCTCCAGGCCGAAGTCACCGTGACCGCCGCCGGCGAGCAATATGCCACCCTGGCCAGCCTGGGGGATGACCTGAAGTTCGTCTTCATCGCCTCTGCCGCCCATCTGCAACAGGGGCCTGCCGCCGTCCAGGTGCAACCGGCCACGGGGACCAAGTGCGAACGCTGCTGGCATGTGCGCGAGGACGTGGGTGAGGATGCCGGACATCCCGAACTGTGCGGCCGTTGCATCAGCAACCTGTATGGCGACGGCGAGGTGCGGAACCATGCCTGAGCCGGGCCGGAACTTCTGGGGCTGGCTGGGTCTGGCGGCAGGGCTGATCCTGCTGGATCAGCTCAGCAAGCAGGCGATCCTGGCCTGCTTCCAGCCGGGGGAGAGCCTGCCCCTGACCTCCTTCATCAATCTGGTGCTGGCCTATAATCCCGGGGCGGCTTTCAGCTTCCTGGCGGGGGCCGGGGGCTGGCAGAAGTGGTTCTTCGTGGCCCTGGCCCTGACCATTTCCGGCTGGATCATCCGCATGCTGCGGGCCCATCCGGAACAAAAGCGCCAGAACTTCGCTCTCACTTTGATCCTGGGCGGGGCTATCGGCAACGTGATCGACCGCATCCTGTATGGCGCAGTGGTGGATTTCCTCGATTTCCATGTCGCAGGCTGGCACTGGCCTGCCTTCAACGTGGCGGATTCCGCCATCACCATCGGCGCCGTGCTGCTGGTACTCGATCAGTTGCAAGCTGGGCGCAGGAAACGAGGCGTATCCGTGTAAGCGACACGCTCGCCATGGTCCTCCATCGCAATTCGTCTGGATTACTGGTCGGGCTTACGTCGGGCTTATGTCGGGCTAACTCGTCGGGTTTACTGGTGGCAAGACCGGTCACGCCGCCATGAAGCCAGTTCTAGAGCCCCTGATGCCAGAGTTGCGCGATCTGCCTGTCAACGCTGAATCCCTCATTGAGGCTGGAAATAAATGACACAAAACCGCATTCCCCCCGGCCAGCATCTGGCCCCTGAATTTCCCGTCCTGGACCTGGGCATCCGCCCTGATATCAGCCATGCAGACTGGCGCCTGCGCCTCCATGGCCTGGTGGCCCGGGAAGTGGAACTGGATTGGCCGGCGCTCCAGGCTCTCCCCCAGATCAGCGCTACATCCGACTTCCACTGTGTCACCACCTGGAGCACCCTCGACCTGACTTGGGAAGGCGTGCGCGCCAGCGTGGTGCTGGCCCTGGCCCAGCCGCTTCCCGAGGCCCGCTTCGTCAGCCTGCAGGGTTACGACGGCTATACCACCAATCTGCCTTTGTCCGCCTTGCTGGACGAGGATGTACTCATCGCCCACGGCGTCAACGGCGGCCCCCTGGCTCCGGCGCACGGCGGCCCGGTGCGGCTGGTGGTGCCCCGGCGTTATGGCTGGAAGAGCGCCAAGTGGCTCAAGGCCATTGAATTTCTCGCCGCGGACCGCCCGGGTTTCTGGGAGGTGCGCGGTTACCACAACGAAGCCGACCCCTGGCTCGAAGAAAGATTTGCCTGATGACGACCCCCTCCACCGCGACGGCCCCCAGCGTCCGCTCCGACAGCTTCCTCACCCTGCACTACCGGGTTTGTGCCCTGGATGGCGAGGAATTCCTGTCCACCTTCGAGATGTCCCCCTCCACCTTGCAGATGGGCAGCGGCCAACTGGCGGAAAGCCTGGAACGCTGCCTGATCGGCCTGCCCGAAGGCGAGCGTTTCGTCTTCGACCTCGAACCCGAGGAGGCTTTCGGCGTCCCCAATCCCCGCCTGGTGGAGCGCATTGCCCTCGCCGCCCTGCCGCCCGGCATGGCACTCAAGGAAAACTCCGTGGTGGAATTCACCGCTCCCGACGGCCAGTCCTTCTCCGGCTTCCTGCGTGAGCTGGATGCCACCCACGGCCTGTTCGACTTCAACCACCCCCTGGCGGGCAAACCCATCCGCTTCGAGGTGGAAATCATCGGCATCCTCTGAATATGGAAATCCTTCTCGCCAATCCTCGTGGCTTTTGTGCCGGCGTGGAACGGGCCATTGCCATTGTTGAAAAAGCCCTGGAAAAATTCGGGGCACCCATCTACGTGCGTCATGAAGTGGTGCACAACAAGTTCGTCTGTGACGGCCTGCGCGCCAAGGGCGCCATCTTTGTCGAAGCGCTCAACGATGTGCCCACCGGCAGCACGGTGATTTTCAGCGCCCACGGCGTTTCCAGGGCAGTGCGTGAAGAAGCCGAAGCCCGGGGCCTCACGGTTTTCGATGCAACCTGTCCTCTCGTGACCAAGGTCCATGTGGAAGTAGGCAAGATGCGCACCCAGGCCCGTGAAGTCGTGATGATCGGTCATCGCGGCCACCCTGAAGTGGAAGGCACCATGGGCCAGAGCCAGGG
>NZ_JBASOH010000134.1:0-25423 GCF_049658005.1 Azovibrio sp.
ACCGTAGCGGGACGGGCACCGGGTTTGCCCGGGGTACTGACGAGGTCGCGGATCAGGGCCAGCTTGTTCTGCGCCGCGGCATTGGAGGAATCCAGTTGCAGGGCCTTGTCGTAGGCCTGGCTGGCCAGCTTGGCGTAAACATCGCCCAGGTTCTCGTAGGCGATGGCGTAGGAAGGATGGGTACGGATCGCCATTTCCAGCGCCGTGCGGGCCCGGTCATATTGCTTTTGCTGGGCGTAGAGCACGGCCAGGTTGTTATAGGGTTCGGGCAGTTCCGGGTAGTCTTCGGTCAGCTTGGTGAACAGGGCGATGGCATCGTTGGGGCGGTTCATCTCGGTGAGGATCAGGCCCTTGAGAAAGCGGCCCTGGGCATCCTTTGGCCGGGTTTCGAGGTAGGCATCCACCTTTTCCAGGGCCTGGGGGTACTGGCCCTGCCGGATCAGGCGCTGGACTTCCGGCAGATTATCGGCGAGGGCAGGAGCAGCAGCGCAGAGGGCTGCACTCAGGCACAGGGCCTGGAGCGTGCGACGCAGTTTGGAGCGATCAGAGGTGGCCATTGCTAGTGCTATACTTCGCTGAGATTCAGGACACCGGATTCTACCAACTTTTTTTTGTTAATCTCAAAATTTGAGTTCAGGCCGCTTTTCCGCCGGGACTGCTGACCCCCCATCCCCCTATGCTCACCATTTTCAATTCCCTGAAGCGGGAAAAGCAGGTTTTTACCCCCATTGAGCCGGGTAAAGTCAAGATGTATGTCTGCGGCATGACCGTGTATGACTACTGCCACCTGGGCCATGCCCGGGTGATGGTTTCCTTCGATGCCATTTATCGGTGGCTCAAGGCCAGTGGCTATGAGGTGACCTATGTGCGCAACATCACCGACATCGACGACAAGATCATTCGCCGAGCTGCAGAAAACGGGGAGCCCATCGAGGCGCTGACAAACCGCTTCATTGCGGCCATGCATGAAGATGCGGCGGCCCTGGGAGTGCAAACGCCCGACCACGAACCCCGGGCCACCGGGTTCGTGCCCCAGATGCAGGAATTGATCCGCCGTCTGGAGGCGAACGGCCTGGCTTACCGGGCGATTGACGGGGACGTGAATTACGCGGTGCGCAAGTTTGAAGGCTACGGCAAGCTGTCCGGCAAGTCCTTGGATGACCTGCGCGCCGGGGAGCGGGTCGAGGTGGATACGACCAAACATGATCCGCTTGATTTCGTGCTCTGGAAACATGCCAAGCCCGGCGAGCCGGCCTGGCCCTCGCCCTGGGGTGAGGGCCGTCCGGGCTGGCATATCGAGTGTTCCGCCATGAGTTGCCAGTTGCTGGGCAAGCATTTCGACATCCATGGGGGCGGGCAGGACCTGCAGTTTCCCCATCACGAGAACGAGATTGCCCAGTCCGAGGGGGCTTATGGCGGCCCCTTCGTCAATTACTGGATGCACAACGGCTTCGTGCGGGTCGACAACGAGAAGATGTCCAAATCCCTGGGCAATTTCTTCACCATCCGCGACGTGCTCAAGGCATACGATCCCGAAGTGGTGCGCTTCTTCATCCTGCGTGCGCACTACCGTAGCCCCCTCAATCATTCCGATGCTCATTTGAACGATGCGCGGGCCAGTCTGGATACGCTCTACTTCACCTTACGGGATGTTCCCCCCGTTGAAACCGATGCTGCGATCGACTGGACCCAGCCTTTTGCTGCCCGTTTCAAGGCCGCCATGGATGACGATTTCGATACCCATGGGGCCATTGCCGTACTCTTTGAACTGGCCCATGAGGCCCGGCGTGGTACGGACGGCAAGTTGTCCGCCCTCCTGAAACGGCTGGGCGGGGTGCTGGGCCTGCTGGATCGTGCGCCTCTGGAATACCTGCGCGCTCCGGTGGGAGAAGCCGGCATGTCCGAGGCCAGGATCGAAGCCCTGATCGCCCAGCGCATTGCCGCCAAGCAGGCCCGTGATTTTGCCGGGGCCGACCGGCTGCGGGAACAATTGAAGGCAGCCGGCATCGTGCTGGAGGATGGCCCTCAGGGAACCACCTGGCGCCGGGCCTGACCGCTTTGCGGCCGAGGCCGCAGCAGAAAACAAACGGCCCGCGCGAAGCGGGCCGGGGATGCTCGGCAGGGCAAAGGGCGTCAGCGCAGGATCTTGCCATTGCTGCCGATCACCGTCAGTTCCACGAAGCGGGAGCCGGTGCGGTCGTCCGGCCCGTAGCTGACCCGGTAGCCCCCCATGTCCTGATGGTTCATGGCCTCCAGGGCGGCCGCCAGTTTTTCCCGCGTGAGCTCACGGCCGGCCCGGCGCAGGCCTTCCGCCATTACTTTGGTGGTGATGTAAGCCTCGATGCCGTAGTAGGAGTATTTGCCATTTTTGCCGATGAGGCGCTGATATTCCCGCACGGCGGGGGTGGTGTCGTTCCAGGGATAGGGCATCACCTGGGAGATACCGATGCCCCGGGCCTCGTCACCTAGTTCGGCCACCAGCTGCTCGGCGCCGACGGGAGAGACGGTCATGAACATCGGATTCTGGCCGTTTTGCTTCATCTGCCGCACAAAGGCGGCAGTGGGCTTATAGAGGGTGATCATCACGACAGCCTGGGGGGTGACCTTGGAAATGGCCTGGACGGCCTGGGTCACATCGAGCGAGTTCCGTTCCACGGTACCCACGGCAGAGGGAGCTAGATTGACCTTTTTCAGGGCGGCGGTGACGCCATCCAGCCCGGATTTGCCGAAACCGTCATTCTGGTAGAACACGGCAATGTTCTTCAGGCCCAGGGACGCGAGCTGACTGACGATCACTTCAGTTTCGTCGGCATAGCTGGCGCGTACATTGAACAGGTAGCGGTTGTTGGGGTTGACCGATGGCTTTTCCCGGAGGGTCTGGGCGCCGGAGATGGTGCCCACCAGAGGCACCCTGGCAGGACCGAATCCATCGTTCATGGCCTGGGTGGTGGGGCTGGAGCCGTAATAGCCAAGCAGCGCAAAAACCTGCTTGTCATTGATCAGGGTGCGGGTGTTGGACACGGTACGGTCGGTTTCGTAGCCGTCGTCGAGCACCTCGAGTTTCAGCTGGCGGCCATGGATGCCGCCATTCTTGTTGATCTGGGCGAAACAGGCACTGATGACCTCACGCATTTCGATGCCGTAGGCGCCGTTGGGGCCGCTCAAGGGGGCGGACATGCCCAGGGTGATGCTGCTGTCAGTGACCCCGGGTTCGGCGCCAGCCAGGGCAGACCACGCCATCAGGCAGGTGGCTGCGATACGTTTCCAGAACATCATCCCTGGCTCCTGTGGTGATTATCGGGGGATTCTAACAGCCCCGGGTGGGAGGGCAAGTCCCGGCCCCGGCCCCGCTTGGCCATGAGTCATCACGAGAAAAAAGGCGGGTTGCCCCGCCCTTGTGATCAACTGGCAAAAAAGTCCCGCACTTTGTCCATCCAGGACTGGGCCCTGGGGTTGTGCTTGCCATCGTTGTTTCGTGAGCTTTCTTCCAGTTCCCGGAGCAGTTCCTTCTGGCGCTCCGTCAGGTTGACGGGGGTTTCCACCACCACATGGCAGAGCAGATCGCCCTGAGTGTGGCTGCGCACGCCCTTGATGCCCTTGCCGCGCAGGCGGAAGACCCGGCCGGATTGGGTTTCACCCGGGATCCTGATGCTTGCGGCGCCATCTAGCGTCGGAATCTCGATTTCGCCACCGAGCGCTGCCGTGGTGAAGGAAATCGGCATTTCGCAATGCAGGTCATTGTGATCCCGGGTGAAGACGGGGTGGGGCTTGAGGTGGATCTGCACATACAGGTCTCCCGGCGGGCCGCCATTGACGCCGTGCTCCCCTTCGCCGGCGAGCCGGATGCGATCTCCTTCATCCACTCCGGCGGGAATTTTCACGACCAGGGTCTTGTGCTGCTTGACCCGTCCCGCGCCGTGACAGGCACTGCAGGGCTCGGCAATGAAGCGACCGCTGCCATGGCACTTGGGGCAGGTCTGCTGGATGGAGAAGAAACCCTGTTGCATGCGCACCTGACCTGAGCCGCCGCAGGTGGGGCAGGTGGTGGGCTGGGTGCCGGGCTTGGCGCCGGAGCCGTGACAGGGTTCGCAGACCTCCATGGTGGGGATGCGGATCTTGGTCTCAGTGCCGTGGGCGGCCTGCTCCAGACTGATTTCCAGGTTGTAGCGCAGGTCGGCGCCTCGGTAGATGTTGGAACGGCTACCGCCACCACTGCCGCTGCGCCCCCCGAAGATTTCATCAAAGATGCCGCCGAAAGCGTCGGAGAAGTTGCTGAACCCCGCCCCACCTCCGCCGCCGAAGCCGGCCTGGGGATCCACGCCGGCATGGCCATACTGGTCATAGGCCGCCCGCTTCTGGGTATCCGAGAGGATCTCGTAGGCTTCCTTGGCTTCCTTGAATCGCTCTTCGGTGGCAGGGTTGTCCGGATTGCGGTCCGGATGGTATTTCATGGCCAGCTTGCGGTAGGCCTTCTTGATTTCGTCGTCGCTTGCATCGCGATTGACGCCGAGTATTTCGTAGAAATCTTTTTTGGACATGGTTCAGTCGACAGTCGTGGGTTATGAGTCGAGAGAGGAGTCGAGAGAGGAGTCGAGAGAGGGAGAGTTGAACGGGGAGGGGAGAGTGCGGGCTTGTTGCACCCGACTCTCCCCTCTCGACTCCCGGCTTGGACCGCTTACTTCTTGTCCTTGTTGACCTCGGTGAACTCGGCATCGACGACATCGCCCTCCACGGTCTTCTCGCCTTGGGGCTGGGCACCGGCATTGCTCGTGGCGGCACCTTCGGCCTGCTGCTGAGCATACATCTTCTCGCCCAGCTTCTGGGCGGCTTGAGACAAGACTTCAGTTTTGGCGGAGATTTCTTCCTTGTCATTGCCGCGGATGGCATCTTCCACCGCCTTGATGGCGGCTTCGATCTTTTCCTTCTCGCCGGCTTCCAGTTTGTCGCCGTATTCGGTCAGCGACTTCCTGACCATGTGCACCATGCTGTCTGCCTGGTTGCGGACTTCTGCCAGTTCGTGGGCCTTCCTGTCTTCATCGGCGTGCAGCTCGGCGTCCTTCACCATGGCCTGGATTTCTGCCTCGGACAGGCCGGAATTGGCCTTGATGGTGATCTTGTTTTCCTTGCCGGTCCCCTTGTCCTTGCCGGTCACGTGCAGGATGCCGTTGGCGTCGATGTCGAAGGTCACCTCGATCTGGGGCAAGCCGCGCGGGGCGGGAGGAATACCTTCCAGGTTGAACTGGCCGAGGCTCTTGTTGCCGGAGGCCATCTCGCGCTCACCCTGGAGCACATGGATGGTGACAGCCGACTGGTTGTCGTCGGCGGTGGAGAATACCTGGCTGGCCTTGGTGGGGATGGTGGTGTTCTTCTGGATCAGCTTGGTCATGACGCCGCCCAGGGTCTCGATGCCCAGGGACAAGGGAGTCACGTCGAGCAGCAGCACATCCTTCACCTCGCCTTGCAGCACGCCGCCCTGGATGGCCGCGCCAATGGCCACGGCTTCGTCCGGGTTCACGTCCTTGCGGGGTTCCTTGCCGAAGAATTCCTTGACCTTTTCCTGGACCTTGGGCATGCGCGACTGCCCCCCCACCAGGATCACATCGTCGATGTCGGTGATCTTGAGGCCGGCATCCTTCAGAGCCACCTTGCAGGGCTCGATGGTACGGTTCACCAGCTCATCCACCAGGGATTCGAACTTGGCCCGGGTGATCTTGATGGCCAGGTGCTTGGGACCCGAGGCATCGGCGGTGATGTAAGGCAGATTCACCTCGGTCTGCTGGCTGGAGGAGAGCTCGATCTTGGCTTTTTCGGCGGCTTCCTTGAGGCGCTGCAGGGCCAGCACGTCCTTCTTCAGGTCCACGCCGGCTTCCTTGCGGAATTCCTCGATGATGTAGTCGATCAGGCGCTGGTCGAAGTCTTCGCCGCCCAGGAAGGTGTCACCGTTGGTGGACAGCACTTCGAACTGCTTTTCGCCATCGACGTCGGCGATTTCGATGATGGAGATGTCGAAGGTACCACCGCCCAGGTCATAGACGGCGATCTTCCTGTCCTTGCCGGCCGCCTTGTCCATGCCGAAAGCCAGCGCCGCAGCAGTCGGCTCGTTGATGATGCGCTTCACATCCAGGCCGGCGATGCGGCCGGCGTCCTTGGTGGCCTGGCGCTGGCTGTCGTTGAAGTAGGCCGGCACGGTGATGACGGCTTCGGTGACTTCTTCGCCGAGGTAGTCTTCGGCGGTCTTCTTCATCTTGCGCAGCACCTCGGCTGAAACCTGGGGCGGGGCGATCTTCTTGCCGCGCACTTCCACCCAGGCATCGCCGTTGTCGGCCTTGACGATCTTGTAGGGCATCAGGGAGATGTCCTTTTGTACTTCCTTCTCTTCGAAGCGGCGGCCAATCAGGCGCTTGACGGCATACAGGGTGTTCTTGGGGTTGGTGACGGACTGGCGCTTGGCGGGGGCGCCGACCAGAATCTCGCCGTCTTCGGTGTAGGCTACGATGGATGGTGTGGTACGTGCGCCTTCGGAGTTTTCAATGACCTTGGCCTGGCCGCCTTCCATGACGGCGACGCAGCTGTTGGTGGTGCCGAGGTCGATACCGATGATCTTGCCCATGTTCAAATCCTTTCAGTGGTGTGAGCCGCTTTCTTGACAGGCGGCAGCACGAGGTCAAAACAAAATTTTCTACTTGTCAGGTAGGGGTGTTTCCCGGGATTTCAAGCGTCCTTGCCTCTGGCGATCATCACCAGGGCGGGACGCAGCACCCGATCGGCGATCAGGTAGCCCTTCTGCAGCACATGTACCACGGTGTTGGCTTCCTGTCCGGATTCCACCATGCCCATGGCCTGGTGCTGGTGGGGGTCGAATTTCTGGCCGACCGGATCGATCTCCTTGATACCGGAATGTTCGAAGGCGGAAACCAGTTGCTTCAGGGTCAGCTCCACCCCCCCGCGCAGATCTTCCACGGTTTGCTTGTCGCTCGCCAGGGCTGCCTCCAGGCTGTCCTTGACCGCCAGCAGTTCGCTGGCAAATTTCTCGATACCAAACTTGTGGGCCTTGGCGATGTCTTCCTGAGCGCGGCGCCGTACATTCTCGGTTTCGGCCTTGGCGCGCAGCCAGGCGTCGTGATGTTCGGCGGCCTTGATCTCCAGTTCGCGCAATTGTTCTTCCTGGCTGGGAAGAACATCGGTATGGCTGCTCTCGACTGGGGTCGTTTGCTGGGTTTCCGGGGGGGTCTGGGTTTCTTCCGTCATGGTGGGTTCTCCTGATGATTTTCCGTTTATGGGGGCGAAACACGGGTTTTCAAGACTTTGTTTGATTTTGCTGGTTTCTGCTAGCATCCCTGCATGGCGAGGTCTGGAACAGCATGGAAAGCATCGGAAAATATCGCGTGATACGGGAGTTGGGGAAGGGGGCCACTGCCGTGGTCTATCTTTGCCAGGACCCGGATGAAGATCGCCAGGTAGCGGTCAAACTCGTGCGTTTCGAGCACGACAATGCCGCCATGTCGCGTCGCCTGCGCAAGTTGTTCCAGACCGAACTGGGCATCGCCCGCCGTCTCGATCATCCGAATATCGTCAAGGTTTTCGATGCGGTGGTTGAGACCGATCAAGCCTATATCGTCATGGAGTATGTGGATGGGGTGTCGCTTGAGGACTTTTGCCGCATCGACCGGCTGCTGCCCCTGCACCGGGTGATCGGCATCATCTTCAAATGCTGTCTGGCGCTCGATCATGCCTATCGCCACGGGGTGATCCATCGCGACATCAAGCCCGCCAACATCCTGCTCGATAAAAATGACAATCCCAAGATTGCCGATTTTGGTCTGGCCATCAACATCCACAAGGACATGGACCGGGATTCCACCTTCGTCATGGGGGTCGGGTCGCCGGCCTACATGTCTCCCGAGCAGGTCAAGGGTTACCCCCTCAATCAGAAAACCGATCTTTATTCCTTGGGCGTGCTGCTGTTCCAGATGCTGACCGGGCGTCTGCCCTTTCGCGCCAGGAATCCTGCCACCCTGGTGTACAAGATCGTGAATATGGATACCCCGGTGATTTCCCGGCTCAATCCCAATTTACCCGAGGGGCTCGATGCCATCATCAAGAAGGCCCTGGAGAAAGACCTCTACAGCCGCTACCGGAACGGTGCCGAATTTGCCAAGGATCTCTCCACCGTGCGCTACCAGATTGTCAGTGATGAGGAGCCCGAAGTGCGGGACACGCGGTATTTCGAAATGCTGCGCAAGCTGGAATTCTTCCTCGAATTCGAGAACGTGGAACTGTGGGAAATCCTGCGCTCCGCGATATGGCGGCAGGTGGAACGTAACGTGACCCTCTTTGCCGAAGGAGATTCGGACCGCCGTTTCGGCATCCTGGTCCGGGGCTGCGTCGAAGTCTCCCTGAGAGGGCGGGTGCTGACCCGGCTCGATGCCGGGGAGGTGGTGGGGGAGATGGCCTACCTTCATGCCGCAGACGGCAAGCGTCATTCCACGGTGGTCACCCTCGAACCCTGCCTGTTCCTGGAGATCAGCGGCGCGGCGCTGGCCTTGTCCTCGGAGGAAGTGCAAGAGCGCATGCAAAAGGCCTTGACGGCCAAGGTCATCGAACGCTTGCGGCAGGCCAACGAGCGTCTGGCCCCTCAGGGACCGGCGGCCACCCAGGGCAGCGGTCCGCCTCCGGCCGGAGGTCTCGATCTGGAACTGCTGCCCATGTAATCGGGTTCTGCTGACGGGTTCTGGTGCGCGCTAGACCTTGAAGCGGCCGACGGTCCGCTGCAGGTTGTCGGCCAGGTCCTTGAGGTCGTCGGCGGCGGTGGCCGTCTCTTCCACGGCGCTGGTGTTGTCCCGGGCCATGCTGGCGATGGCTTCGATGTTTTCCACGACTTCGCCAGAAACGCGCCGCTGCTGGTCGGTGGCCAGGGCGATGGTATCGAGCCCCTCGCCCACTTCCTTGACCGAGCCATTGGTGGCCTGCAGGATGTCGGCGACCGTATGCACCGACTCCTGGCTGCTGGAGAGGTGTGACAGTCCCTCGTGAATCGCCTTCCTGACCGCTGCCGATTGTGAGGTGAGTCGTTCGGTGATGGCGTCGATTTCACCTGCGGAGTGGGAGGATTTTTCCGCCAGTTTCTTGACCTCGTCGGCCACGACGGCGAAGCCACGGCCCTGTTCGCCGGCCCGGGCCGCTTCGATGGCGGCGTTGAGGGCCAGCAGGTTGGTCTGATCGGCGATGTCCTTGACTTCCTGGGTCATGGCGTTGATGGCTTCGGTGTTGCGCACGAATTCATTGACCGACTCGGCCATCTGCTTGACGGCCGATTCCACCACGTCCATTTCGGTGAGCAGTTCGCTCAGGCTACGGTTGCCGGCCTGGGCCCGGTCGAGGGATTCCTGGGACTGGTGCTGGACCTGCTCCGCGCTCTGGGCGATGGAGGAAATGCTGCTGACCAGTTGCTCGATGGCGGCAGCGGCCTGGATGGATTTCTCGTCCTGGCGGTGGGAACTGTCGGCGACCCGGGTGGCGCTGCTGGAAAGGTCGTGGGCCTTGGCCGAGACCTGCTGGGCGGCGGTGCTGACCTGGCGTATCAGCTGATTGAAGTTTTCCATCATCTGGTTGAAGACCTGGGCGGTCTGGCCGATTTCGTCCCCGCCTTTGACCTCGAGCCGGCGGGTCAGGTCGCCTTCGCCGCTGGCGATGTCCATCAGGCCACGCTTGAGATCTTCCATGGGCTGGGTGACGAAGTGGTGGGTGAGCCAGTAGATGACGAAAAGGAGCAGCAGGCTGACCAGGAAGGCGGCGCCTGCCATCTTGAGGCGCATGGCCGAGACGGCGGTTTCGACGGAATCCAGAGAGATCCTCATGCTCACGATGCCGAGGGGGGTGCCTTCGGGAACCTGATGGCAGGCGATGCAGTCCTTGCCGAGGTAGTTGTGGCTGGCGGCGGTGGGGTTGATGACGCGCAGGGCGTGGTGGCCGTCCAGGCTTTCCACCGCCACGTAGGGCTTGCCCGTGGCCAGCACCTGCGCTTCGACGGGGTCCAGGGCCCGGGTGGACTTGGTGTCGGGGCCGAAGAGTTTGACGACGGCCTCGCTGCGCGCCACGTGCAGATCCTTGATGATGGAGAGCTGCTTGATCTGGTCGAGAAAGACTTCCCGCTGGCCGACCGTGCCGGTGATCATCATGCCGGTGAGGCCGGCCATGGTCATCTCGTGAATGCTCTGGGCGAAATCCGAGGCTTGATGGATGGCGGTGCTGCGGTTTTCCCTGCTTTCCCAGGTGATCAGCCCCGCCCAGGCGATGACCAGCACCAGCCAGATGGCGGCGGTCAGGCGAATCCAGATCTTCCAGTCACTGATCCGTTTCATCATGTGTCCTCGTCTCCCACGGATATCGATTGCAGCTTGCTCCGCCAGGAGAACCATGCAGGACCAGCTGATTTTCAGACTGCCAAGTCTATCTTCTGTATTGTGCCAGCCTCACCTGTTTCTTGCAAAAATATCCCGGTATTTTGGATTTGGCCCTGAAGTTGGTTGTTTGTGTCCTTGACGGCAAAGGGAGTGGCAACCCGGGCCAGGCTGATGGCGCCGACATTGGCTTCCTGCAAGGTGCTCAGATCGTCCTGCCCCTGGCTGTTCTTGCGCCAGACTTGCAAATCCCGATAGGCGCTGTCGTTCTCGTCGATCCAGCCATTGCGGTCGTCATCCAGGGCAGCGAGTTCCTTGAAACCGTCTCCGGTCAGGGCGCCGAACATTTCCCGGCCATTGTTGATGGCCCCGTCGCCATTGCGGTCGAACACCAGGAAGCCGCTGCCTGACTTCACAAAATTGATGGAATCCTTCTGGCCATCCGCATCCAGGTCAAATTCAAAGCGGGTGTCGGTGAGCTGGGCGGCCTGGCCGCTGAAATTGAGGACCAGAGGATCTTTCACGACGGCATCGCCCAGGCGCAGGCTGATATCGCTTGTTTCGGCGTAACTGCGGGACATGGTCATTTCCAGCTGAAAGGCGATTTCTCGTCCATCCCCGGTTTTGATCAGGCCCCGGGCTGCGAAAGTGGTGCTTTCTGTTTCTGAATAGGATTCATGGCGCTCGTATTCCACCCCAAACCCTGCAGGGCGGTTGGCATTTTCCGGATTGGCCTGTGCGGTTTCTTCTCCTTCCACCTGCAACTCTTCCGGGTTGAACAGGCGTACTTTGCGGCCCGTCAGCATTTCAATGACGGAACGGATCAGGACGAGCTTGGGGTCATTCTCCACTTCACTTTCCTGGCTCTGGACAGCGTTGGCTGTCTCGCTTTCCAGTTGTTGTGCCTGTCTGGCGGCAGGTGAGATGACTACCGGGGGCAGGGCGGCCCGGGGCGGATTTTGTGGTTCCCCTGCAAAACCGGGGCGGCGAGGCCCCACCCACATCTTGACGGACTCCTGAACCTGGTGTTCCTGAGTGGCCATGTGGCTGGATGCCATCTGCAGATTGGCGCTGGCGATTTTCATGGCAGCATCCTCCAAAGGTGATAACTCCATGAGTCTTTAACGGCCTGGTTAAAAAAGACTTGAGGAGCTGCCACGCAGGATCGTGGGGGCGATCTGATTGAAGGCTTAGCTGGAAGCCCCCAGGGCGCGGGCCCGGTTGGCGGTTTCCACCCGCTCGACGGCGGGAGGCGGGGAGAGGGGCCAGCCGGCCAGGTGGCTTTCCACCAAGTCGGTGAGGGCGTGAATCCAGGCCGGTTTTGCGTTGAGCGCGGGGATGTAGTGGTATTCCTTGCCGCCGGCGGCGAGAAAGTCCTGCTGGCCTTCCCTGGCGATTTCTTCCAGGGTCTCCAGGCAGTCGGCCACGAAGCCGGGGCAGATCACGTCCACCCGGCGGACTCCCTGGTGTCCCCACTCGGCCAGGGTTGGCGCGGTGTAGGGCTGCAGCCATTCGGCCTTGCCGAAGCGGGACTGGAAAGAGATCTGGTATTGCTCACGGGACAGGTTCAGGCGTTCGGCCAGCAGGCGTCCGGTTTTCTGGCACTCGCAGTAATAAGGATCGCCCAGGTCCAGGCTGCGCCGGGGCAGGCCGTGGAAGCTGATGAGCAGGCGGGTGCCGTCGTCGGGCCGGCCATGGGCGCGCCAGTGCTGGCGCACACTGTCCTCCAGGGCGCCGAGATAGCCCGGGTGGTCATGGAAGTTGCGGATGGTGCGCAGTTCCGGCTGGTTGCGTGTTTTCTGGAACCAGTCAAACACCATGTCCAGGGCGGTGGCGGTGGTGCTGGCGGCATACTGGGGGTACATGGGCAGCACCAGAATGCGTTGCACATTCCCGGCTTTCATCTTGCCGAGTGTCCGTTCCACATCCGGGGCGCCGTAGCGCATGGCCCAGGCTACCTGGGCCTGGATACCCCGTTCGCCCAGATAGCCCTGCAGCAAGCGGGCCTGCTGTTCGGTGTGGGTGCGCAGCGGGGAGCCCTGCCTGGTCCAGACGGTTGCGTATTTGGCGGCAGATTTTTTCGGGCGGGTGTTGAGGATGATGCCATTCAAGACGGGCCACCAGAGCAGCCGGGGGATTTCCACCACCCGCGGGTCGGAGAGGAACTGCTTCAGGTAGGTCCTGACCGAACGGGGGGTGGGGGCTTCCGGGGTACCCAGGTTGATGAGCAGGATGCCGATGGCGGGCGGCTGGTCGTGGTGATGCGGGGGTTCGGGCAGGAATCTGCTCATGTTCATTTTCCGATTTGGCTGCTCAGGGCACTGGAGAGGAGTTTGGCAGTGATATCCACAATCGGGATGACCCGTTCGTAGGGCATGCGGGTGGGGCCGATGACGCCCAGGGAGCCCACCACCTGGCCGTCTACTTCATAGGGGGCGGTGATGACGCTGCATTCGTCCAGAGGGGCGAGGCCGGATTCGCCGCCGATGAAGATCTGGATGCCTTCGGCCTTGTGGGAGTGTTCCAGCAGCCCCATGAGGCCGGAGCGGTGCTCGAACAGGTCGAACAGTTCCCGCAGCCGCTTCATGTTGGAGGAAAGATCGTCTACGTCCAGCAGATTGCGCTCGCCCGTAATCACGCAGGCCTGGGGATCGGCGGAGAGGGCTTCGTCGCTGGCGGTCAGGGCGGCTTGCATCAATTCCTGCATGTCCTGATGCAGTTGCTTCAACTCGTCACGAATCCGGTGACGGATCTGCTCGAAGTCCAGACCGGCAAAATTCTGGTTCAGGTAATTGGCGGCTTCCACCAGTTCCGACGAGTTGTAGGCCTGCTCGGTAAACAGGATGCGGTTTTGCACGTCCCCGTCGGAGGTGACGAGAATCAGCAGGATGCGTTTTTCCGAAAGGCTGAGAAACTCGATCTGCCGGATTCTCGGGGAACTGCGCCGGGGTGTGGCTACCACGCCGGCAAAGTGGGTGAGCTGCGAGAGCAGCTGGGAGGCATTGGCAATCAGTTGCTGAGGCCGGTCGGGGCGCAGGGATTCGCCGATTTCCATGATCTGCCGCTGTTCCAGGGGGCGCACCGTGAGCAGGTTGTCCACGAACAGGCGATAGCCCCGGGGAGTCGGTACCCGCCCGGCCGAGGTGTGGGGGCTGGATACAAAGCCAGCCTCTTCGAGGTCCGCCATCACATTGCGGATGGTGGCAGGAGAGAGTTCGAGGCTCGAAAATTTTGACAGGGCCCGCGAGCCCACGGGGGCGCCCTCGGCAATGTAATGCTCAATCAGCGTTTTTAGCAGGGAGCGGGAGCGATCATCAAGCATGGCGCGATTGTACGAAAAAAGCAGGGCGGCGGGAGTGCGCCGTTGCAGCGGGTTTTATGCTTAAATCCGTTTCCATGAATTTCCCCTTTCATTCCCTGCATTCACCGCGCACCATCGCCCTGGTCGGCAAATATCAGAGCCGCGAGATGGGCGATGCCCTGATCGAGCTGGCCGAGTTCCTGCACGAGCGGGGCGTCGTGGTGTTCATCGAGCGGGAAACGGCCGAGAACATGAACCGGGAAGCCGCCTTGAATCGCTGGGTGATCTGCGGCTTCAATGACATTGGCGCCCATGCCGATGTGGCCATCGTGCTGGGCGGGGATGGCACCATGCTCAATGCCGCCCGCCGCCTGGCCCGCTACAAGGTGCCCCTGGTGGGGGTGAATCAGGGGCGGCTGGGATTCATGACCGACATCGCCCGATGTGACATGCTGAGCTGCATGGAGGACCTGCTCGATGGGCGCTTCCAGCCCGAAGCGCGCATGTTGCTGGATGCGGAGGTGGTGCGGGGCGGCAAGGAAATCGCCACCAACATGGCCTTGAACGACATCGTGGTGGACAAGGGCGCCATCGGCCGGATGATCGAGTGCGAGCTGTTCATCAACGGCGAATTCATCTACAACCTGCGTTCCGACGGCCTGATCTTTTCCACGCCAACCGGGTCCACTGCCTATTCCCTGTCGGCCAACGGGCCGATCCTGCATCCCACCCTGACCGGCATCGCCCTGGTTCCCCTGTGTCCCCATGCACTCACCAACAGGCCGGTAATCGTGGATGACCGGGTGGAGATTGAACTCATCATCAACCATGCGGACGATCCCCGGGTGCACTTCGATGGCCAGCTCACCCTCAATCTGCAACGGGGCGACGCAATCCGCCTGCGCCGCTCTGATTACTCCATCTGTTTCCTGCATCCCCCCGGATACAGCTATTTCGCCATGCTGCGCCAGAAGCTCCAGTGGAGCGAGCGGCCCAGGGGACATTGATGCTCGTCCATCTTGCCGTTCGTGATTTCGTCATTGTCGATCGCCTGGAACTGGATTTTTCCCAGGGCTTTGGAGCGCTGACCGGGGAGACCGGAGCCGGCAAGTCCATCCTTATCGACGCCCTGGCCCTGACGCTGGGCGAACGGGCCGATCCCGGGGTCGTCCGTTCCGGCAAGGAAAAGGCCGAGGTCTCCGCCACGTTCGATGTCGCCGCCCAGGAAGAGGTGCGGGCCTGGTTGGCCGCCCAGGACCTGGAGTCCGGGGATGAACTGATCCTGCGCCGGGTGGTGGACGCCGGCGGGCGCTCCCGTGCCTATATCAATGGCAGCCCCTGTACTGTGCAGCAATTGCGGGAAGTAGGGGAGTTCCTCGTGGACATCCATGGCCAGCATGCCCACCAGTCCCTGTTGCGGGCCGATGCGCAGCGCGCTTTGCTGGATGCCCATGGGGGGCTGCTCGATCTGGGACGGCAGGTGAGCCAGGCCTGGAAGGAGTGGCGCCAGTTGCAGGGGCTGCTTGAAGCGGCCCGGGCCGGCAGCGAGGCCAGCAGCCGGGAGCGTGAGATGCTGCTGTGGCAGATTCAGGAACTTGAGCAACTGGGTTTCACCGCCCGGGAATGGGGGGAACTGGAAGTCGAACAGCGTCTGCTGGCCCATGGGGCCGGCCTGATGGAAGGGGCTCAGTACGTGCTGGCCGCCCTGGCGGATGGCGAGGGGGCTTGCGAGTCCCTGGTCGCCGGGGTGGTGGACCGCCTCCAGGATATGGCGCAGCTAGACCCGGAATTGAACGAGACGGCGGCCCTATTGCAGTCGGTGCAGGCCGAGCTTTCAGAAGCCGTGACGGCCTTGCGCCGCTATTCCGACCGGGTGGACCTGGACCCGGCCCGGCTGGCGGAGGTGGAGCAGCGCATGGAGGCGGTGCTGGGGCTGGCCCGCAAGCACCGGGTGGCGCCGGAAGATTTGCCCGTGCTCCTGGAGGAGTGGCGGGAGCGGCTGGAGAAACTGCAGGCGGTTGCCGATGTGGATGCCCTGGAGGCTAGGTCCGGGGTGGCTCGGGAAAACTTCCTGAGCCTCGCCCGGCGTCTTTCCGCGGGCCGCCGGCAGGTAGCTGCGTCCCTGTCCCGGGCGGTGAGCGAGCAGATGCGGGATCTGGCCCTGGGTTCGGGGCATTTCGAAGCCGGGCTGCTGGACCTGGAGGAAGGCTCGGCCCACGGCCTGGAGTCCGTCGAGTTCCGGGTCGGCGGGCTGGCGGCCAGCGATGCCCGACCCCTGGCCAAGGTGGCATCCGGCGGCGAACTGTCCCGCATCAGTCTGGCGCTCCAGGTGGTCACTTCCAGAAATGCCAGCGTCCCTACCCTGATCTTTGACGAGGTGGATGTGGGGATTGGCGGGGGCGTGGCAGAAATCGTCGGACGCCTGTTGCACCAGCTGGGTCGGGAACGTCAGGTCCTGTGCGTCACCCACCTTCCCCAGGTGGCCGCCCGGGCGGACTGGCACTGGCAGGTGAGCAAATCCTCCCGGGATGGTCAGGTAATCAGCCGTATCGAGCCCCTGGAGGGGGAACGGCGGGTGGAAGAAGTGGCGCGCATGCTGGGCGGGGTGGAAATTACCCCAACCACGCGCAGCCACGCCCGGGAGCTCCTGCTGGGGGCTTGATTCATCTGGGTTTTTGCCAGGAAGCACTAAAATGAAAGCATGATCAGCCTGTTCAAGGTGTTGCAAGGTGTTGTCTTTCGTATCCGCTGCTGCGTCTGGCTATCCAGCCTTCTTTGCCCCGGAGGCCGGAGCGGCGCGTCGTGCTGGAGCGCCCGATGAAGTCTCGTCCAGGCAGTCTCTTTCGGAAGAGGAACAGCGCCAGGTAGCCGAGTTGCAGAAGGTCGACCGGAAGGTGCGGCAGCACGAGCAGATGCACATGGCGGCCGGTGGCGGGCTGGTGACTTCCGGGCCATCCTACCGCTATACCCGGGGACCCGATGGCAAGTCTTACGCTGTCGGTGGAGAGGTGGGGATTGATACCTCGGAGGCATCCTCTCCTGAAGCCACCCTGGGGAAGGCGCGGCAGATACGGGCTGCGGCCCTGGCGCCACCGGATCCTTCTGCCCAGGACCGGCAGGTCGCGGCGCTGGCGGCGCAGATGGAAATGAGGGCCCTGCAGGAACTGGCGCGCCAGGGTCAGGAGGCGCAGCCGCTACAAGCGAGCGGGCTCACACAAGCGGGCAAGGAATGGCTTCAGAAAGGCTTGCAGGCTTATCAAGTGCAGGGGGAGTCGGCGTCCGGGAAAAAAACCGGGCTGTCGCTCTATGCCTGACCCCGCCCAAATGGAACGGGTGGGCGGTCAAAGCGGAGTTTTGCGCGGTTTCCTGTCCGGAGTGTCCTGCTTGTGAGCGCAGTGGGTCTTGGTGCAACTGGCGTACAGGTAGAGTGCGTGTTCCTGGATTTCGAAGCCGCGTTCTTCTGCAACCTTTTTCTGGCGGCGTTCAATTTCGGCATCGTAGAATTCCTCGACCCGGCCGCAATCGGTGCACACCAGGTGGTCATGGTGGTTCCCCTCATTCGTTTCGAAAACGGCCTTGCCGGACTCGAAGAAATGGCGTTCCAGCAGCCCGGCTTGTTCAAACTGGGTCAGAACCCGATATACGGTAGCCAGGCCGATATCCAGGCCTTCGGCCATCAAGAGGCGATATACATCTTCGGCGCCGAGGTGGCGCACTTCGCTTTTTTCAAATAATTCGAGGATCTTGAGGCGAGGTAGGGTGGCCTTGAGGCCTATTTCCCGAAGATTGTGCGAATGAGGCATGGGGCTTTCCTGAGGATTTACGCCGCAGGGCGGGCGTCGTATTTCGGTTATGATATAACGCTTGGTAAACCTTTCAAACTGATCCTTTCGCCAGCCATGGCTCAAAAATCCATATTAATCGCAGGGTTGATCGCGTTTTCCCTCGCGGCCTGTTCCAATGTGCCCCGCATCGTGACCGAGTACCGGATCGATGTGCAGCAGGGCAATGTGCTGACTCAGGAAATGGTCTCCCAGTTGCGCCCCGGCCTCACCCGGGATCAGGTGCGCTTCATTCTGGGAACCCCCTTGTTGACCGACATTTTTCATGCCGAACGCTGGGATTACGTTTTCCGTCTTCAGGATGGGGTGACCAACGAAGTCACGTCCCGCAATTTTTCGGTCTTCTTTGATGCAAATGGCCTGCTGACCAGCGTCAAGGGAGATGTGGATGTGGCTACGGTAGCGGAGCTGACCGCACCGGTGGCGCGTACCCAGCTGGTGGATCTGGGCTCGCTGGGGGCTGATGCTCAACCTTTGCCGCCGCCCGTCGATGAAAAAGGCTTTCTGGGCCGCATGATGGAAACTCTGGGCTTGTAAATCCATGAAAAAAACCCGCATCGGAATTGTTGGTGCATCGGGCCGCATGGGCCGGATGCTGATCGAAGCCACGCTCAAGGATGAGCGTGCTCAGTTGGGGGCCGCGTTTGATCGGCCCGGCAGCCTTGCCCTGGGGCGGGATGCTGCCGAACTGGCCGGGCTGCCCGACTGCGGCGTCCTGGTGACGGATGACGTGGTCACGGGGCTGAAGGCCTGTGATTGCCTGATCGACTTCACCCGGCCCGAAGGCACCCTGAGGCATCTGGCCCTTTGTGAGCAGCACGGAGTTGCCATGGTGATCGGCACCACGGGCATGGATGAGGCCGCCAAGGCCCGCATTGCCCAGGCAGCCGGGCGCATCCCCGTGGTCTTTGCACCCAATATGGCCGTCGGAGTCAATCTGCTGTTCAAGTTGCTGGATACGGCGGCGCGGATTCTCGAAAAAGGCTATGACGTGGAGATCGTCGAGGCCCATCACCGGATGAAGGTGGATGCGCCTTCCGGCACGGCACTACGCCTGGGCGAAGTGGTGGCCCAGGCGCAGGGACGCAAGCTTTCCGAATGCGCCGTCTATGGCCGTGAAGGCCATACCGGCGAGCGGGATGCGCAGACCATCGGCTTTGCCACGGTGCGGGGCGGTGACATTGTCGGGGATCACACGGTGATGTTCTGCGGGCTGGGGGAGCGGGTGGAAATCTCCCACAAGGCGGGCAGCCGCATGCCCTACGCCCTGGGGAGTCTGCGCGCAGCGCACTTCCTGGCCGGCCGTGAGCACGGCCTGTTCGACATGCAGGACGTGCTGGGTCTGCGCTGACCTGGGCGGCCTCCTTGCTGAAAAATTCCGTAAACCACGCCTGGCCATGGTTTTCCGGCATTTTCCGGTGTCAGACGGGTATTTTCCAATTCCGGCAGATGCTCTACCATGCCCCGGAAGTCATTACATCCGATCAACGAGTCCAGAGAGGGGCTAGTCATGCAGGTACGGGAAATTCTGCGCGTCAAGGGGGCATCCCTTTATACGGCCAGCAGTGAGCAGTCGCTCGCCAGCGCTGTGGATTTGATGGCCCGCCTGGATGCGGGCTCGCTGGTGGTCATGGAGGGAGAGAAAATGGCCGGGATGCTGACCTTCCGTGAGGTGCTCGCTGCAATTGCCGCTCATGGGGGTTCGACCGACGGGCTCGAGGTGGGCGAGGTGATGGTCAGGGACCCGGTGACCGTGGCGCCCACGGTGGAAGCCAATGATCTGCGCCGCTTGATGATCGAAAAGCACATGCGTTACCTGCCGGTCACCGACGGGGAGCAGTTGCTGGGCGTCATTTCCTTCCTGGATGTGGCCAAGGCCGTGCTGGAAGAACAGGGCTTCGAGAACAAGATGCTCAAGAGCTACATCAAGAACTGGCCCGAGGGCACCGCAACCGCCTGAAATGCCAGCCATGTCACCCGGGCTGGCGTGGATGAGGGCGCCGGGCCTGGAGGGCTGGCGCCGATCCTTTTCTCATGAGGATGAAGTTCGAGCCGCAGGCGCGGCCAGGGCCGCGAGCTGGGCGTGGCGATAGCAGGCCAGCAGATGGTCGTTGACCATGCCCGCCGACTGCATGAAGGCATAGCAGATGGTGGGCCCCACGAACTTGAAACCGGCCTTGCCCAGCGCCTTGGCCATGGCCTCTGACTCGGGCGTCACGGCGGGAACCTGGGCCATGCTTTCCCAGTGGTTCTGGATCGGCTTGCCGTCCACGAACTGCCAGAGGAAATCGCTGAAGGACAGGCCCGCCTCCACCAGCTTCAGATAGGCCCGGGCATTGCCGATCGCGGCCGTCAGCTTGGCGCGGTTGCGCACGATGCCCGGGTCGGCAAGCAGGGCCTCGAACTGCGCCGCACCGAAGGCGGCCATCCGGTATGGATCGAAACCGGCGAAGGCGCGCCGGTAAGCCTCCCGCTTTTTCAGGATGGTGGCCCAGGAGAGGCCGGCCTGGGCCCCTTCGAGGATCAGCAAGCCAAACAGGGCCCGGTCGTCCCGCAAGGGCACGCCCCACTCCTCGTCGTGGTAGCGCCGGTACAGCTCGAAGCCTTCGCACCAGGGGCAGCGCGGAAGGCTCATGCGGCCTTCCCGAGGGCGGACCGGGTCCGGCCGCTCAAAAAGATTCGCAACAGGCCAGAAAGGGCAAGCTTCATGAGGCAGGCTCTCTTATGGATTGGTGTTGTCGAGGTCGTGGCGCATCTCGCCGATACGGCCATCGACCACATCGGCGGGCATGCCCAGCAGCAGCATCACCTGCTCGGCCAGCCCCAGGGCTGCGGCAAAAGACTGCTGATAAATACGGACATTCGGCAGGACGCGCAAGGCCCGCGCTTCCGCCACTTGGGCGCAGGCAACCAGGACGGGCAATGCCGGATGGCGTTCGAAGACCGTCTGGGCAATGCGCAGGGCCGGCTGGAGGCGGGCAAAGGTCAGCACCACCAGGCGGGCCTGGGCCGATCCGGCCGCCATCAGGGTGTGCGGGCGGCTGGCATCGCCATAGCACACCGGGGCGCCCGCCGCCCGCGCCGCCTCGACCTGCTGATCGTCCGACTCCAGCAGCAGATGGGCGATGCCGGCCCGTTGCAGAGTCTTACTGACCATCAGCCCAAGCTCGCCGGCGCCGCAAATGATGACATGATCGCGCAGCGGCCCGGCTTGCGCGGCAATAGCTCCTTCTTCGGCCTGGGGCGGCGCAACGAGGCCGCTCCAGCGGCTCAAGGCGCTGGCCATCCAGTCATGGTGGCGGATCAGCAGCGGCGCCGCCGCCATGCTCAGCACCAGGGCCACCAGCATGGGCTGGACCACGGCGGCGGGTATCAGATGCTGCTGCAGGACCATGCCGAGCAACAGCAGCGCGAACTCGCCGCCATGGCCCAAGGCGATGCCCGCCCGCCAGGCATCGAGCGTTGACAGGCGGGCGGTACGCAGCGCCAGGTAGTTGAGCAGCATCTTGACGGGCATGAGGGCGAGCAGCCAGGCCAGGACGGCAAGTGGCGCCGCCACCACCTGCTGCAGGTCCAGTTGCAGGCCGATGGTCACGAAGAACAGGCCCGAGAGCACATCGCGAAAAGGCTTCAGGTGGTCTTCCATGTGGTGCCGGAAATCGCTTTCGCCCAGCACCATGCCGGCGAGAAAGGCCCCGAGCGCGGCGGACAGGCCGACGGCATGGGCAGAAGCGGCCGCCGCGACCACCACGCACAAGGAAACCAGCACGAACGATTCCTCATGGCCCTGCCGCGCCACCCAGCCCAGCAGCCCGTGCAGCAGGTGGCGCGAGGCGATGGCCGATACGGCGAACAGCGCCGGCACGCCGAGCACTTCGAGCAGCACCGCCTCGATTTCTGGCGCTTCGCCGCGGGCCCAGATCGCCAGCAGGGCCAGCAATGGCACGCTGCAGAGGTCCTGGAACACCAGCACGGCAATGGCGCTGCGGCCGTGACGGGTGGTGAGCTCACCCTGATCGGCCAGTTGCCGGCTGACCAGGGCCGTCGAAGACATCGCCGCTGCCGCGGCCAGCAGCCCGGCACTGCCAAGGGGCAGCCCGAGCCCGAACAACAGCAGGGTGAGCGGCACGCCGATCATCCCCATCTGCAGCGTGCCGGCCAGGAGCACGGTCTTGCGGGTGAGCCAGAAATGGCCGAGTGAGAATTCCAGCCCGACCATGAACAATAGCAGCGCCACCCCCAGTTCGGAGAGGAAATCGAGCGCCGCCCCCGGCTTGATCCAGGCCAAAAGCGAAGGCCCCAGCGCGGCGCCGACGGCGAGATAGCCGAGCAGGGTGGGCACGTTCAGCGCGGCAGCGAGCACCGCCGCCAGACTGCAGGCGGCGAGCAGGATGAGGGTCGTGCCCAGCAAATGGATCGTGCCCAGCAAATGGATCGTGCCCAGCAAATCCGGCATCGATCGGCATCACCCGGCCTGCGCCGTGGCCCAGCGCACGATGTCTGGCGCGCCCATGGCGCCCGCCTGGCGCGCGATCTCACGCCCGCCGCGGAACAAGGCCAGGGTCGGAATGCTGCGGATTCCAAACCGGGCGGCCAGGGAAGGTTCGGCTTCGGTGTTCACCTTGGCCAGCCTGAACTTCGGTTCGAGCAGGCGCGCCGCCTGTTCGAACTGGGGCGCCATCATCTTGCAGGGTCCGCACCACGGCGCCCAGAAATCGACGAGCAGGGGCAGGTCGCTCTGCTCCACCTGGCGCGCAAACGTCTGCTGGGTGAGTTCGATGGGTTTGCCAGTGAATAGCGGCTGCCGGCAACGGCCGCAATGGGGCTGCTCGGCGAGCCTGGCGGCGGGCACGCGGTTGAGGGCCTGGCAGTGCGGGCAGGGAATATGAACGATGTCACTCATCTTGCGACTCCTTTGTGGTCTCTGGCGCTGCACCCGCCGTCGGGACTGGCGTCTCCCGGGATTCGCGCTGGAGATCCTGGGTCAGTTGGCGGATGTCGTTTTCTTCCAGGGTTTCCCGCGCCAGCAACTCGCGCGCCGAGCGCTCCAGCACCGCGCGGTTGTTCTCGAGGATGCGGTAGGCCCGCTCGAACACTCCCATCACGATGTCGCGGATGGCCTGGTCGATGCGGGCCTGGGTCGATTCGGCCACCCGGCAGCCGCCCGGCGCGAGTTCGGGCGTATCGAGAAAACGTGGCCGCTGCGCCTCGTAGGCGACATAGCCCAGTCCCTCGTCCATGCCAAAGCGGGTGATCATGTCGCGGGCAATGTCGGTGGCCCGCGCCAGATCGTCCGCCGCGCCGGTAGAGAGCTCGCCAAACACCAGCTGCTCGGCGGCGCGCCCGCCCAGGAGCACGGCGATCTTGTGTTCCAGGTCGGTGCGCGTCATCAGGAAGCGGTCCTCGGTGGGGCGCTGCAGCGTGTAGCCGAGGGCGCCGATGCCGCGCGGAATGATCGAGATTTTGTGCACCGGATCACTGCCCGGCAGGGCCAGCGCCACCAGGGCATGGCCCATCTCGTGATAGGCCACGATTTCCCGCTCCTTCGGGTTGAGCAGGCGGTTCTTCTTTTCGAGGCCGGCGACGATGCGTTCGATGGCGGCGGTGAAGTCCTGCAGCTCGACGGCCGGGGCCTTGCGCCGGGTCGCGGCCAAGGCCGCTTCATTGACCAGGTTGGCGAGATCGGCGCCGGAAAAGCCGGTGGTGAGCGCCGCTACCTGTTCGAGATCGACAGTGCCGGCCAGCCGGATCTTCTTTACATGCACCTTGAGGATGTCGAGGCGGCCCTTCTTGTCGGGCCGATCCACCAGCACCTGGCGATCGAAGCGGCCGGCGCGCAGCAGCGCCTGATCGAGAATCTCCGGCCGGTTGGTGGCGGCGAGGATGATCAGCCCCACCGAGCTATCGAATCCGTCCATTTCGGTGAGCAACTGGTTGAGCGTCTGCTCGCGCTCGTCGTGGCCGCCGATCGGCCCGCCGACACCGCGCGCCCGGCCGAGTGCATCGAGCTCATCGATGAAGATGATGGCCGGGGCCAGGCCCCGGGCCTGCTCGAACAGGTCGCGCACCCGCGCCGCGCCGACGCCGACGAACATTTCGACGAATTCCGAGCCGGAAATGGAAAAAAACGGCACTCCGGCCTCCCCGGCGACGGCCTTGGCAAGGAGCGTCTTGCCGGTGCCGGGCGGGCCGACCAGCAGCACCCCCTTCGGAATCCGCGCGCCCAGACGGCCATAATCCTGCGGGTTCTTGAGGAAATCGACGATCTCGACCAGCTCGGCCTTGGCTTCATCGACGCCGGCGACATCGGCGAAGCTGACGCCGGTGTTCTTTTCCATGAAAACCTTGGCGTGGCTCTTGCCGATGCTCATGAAACCCCCCATGCCCTGTTTTTCCGCAAAGTGGCGGAACAGGAGGAACCAGATGCCGAAGAATGCCACGACCGGCAAGATCCACGACAGGATGTCCCTGAGCCAGGTGCTCTCCACCACCCGGGCGTAGGGCACGTCGTATTTCGACAGGCGTTCGGCCAGATCGGGTTCCATCCGGGTGGCGACGATGGTGGTCTTGCCCCGGCTATCGGGCGATTTCAGGCGCCCGGTGAGGGTGCGGTCCGACACCCACACTTCGGCGATGCGCCCGGCGGCCAGCGCTTTCTCGAATTCGCTGTAGGGCACGGCTTCGACGGTCCTTGCCGCTTGCCAGTAGTTCTGCAGCGTCAACAGCAAGAAGAAGG
Source organism: Azovibrio sp. (assembly GCF_049658005.1). Lineage (NCBI taxonomy): Bacteria > Pseudomonadati > Pseudomonadota > Betaproteobacteria > Rhodocyclales > Rhodocyclaceae > Azovibrio > Azovibrio sp. Next base: position 24,280 of record NZ_JBASOH010000134.1, read on the forward strand.
CGACGATCCAGTAAGCGATGTTCCATTGATCTTTCTTTTCCATGACCGGGGTTCCTCGAAGTGCGAGTCGCTAGAAAACGGGCGGCCGCTTGGCCGGCTGTCTGGCTGGGTTCCTGACCATGGCGGCCGGCCTTGAAGGCGCGCGATGACGGGCTGGCGCAACTTGCCCCAGCCCGTCGTTTTGCGACTTCGTGCGAGCGAAGCTTTCCGGGTCAGTGCTCGATCGGAATCAAACGACCCTGTTTCGATGCGCTGACTGCGCGCTTGTCCATGGTGATCGTCAGCACCCCGTTTTTGAAAACGGCCTTGATCGAATCCTGGTCGGCATCCTCAGGCAGGTTCAGGGCGCGCTGGAAGCTGCCGTAGGCGCGTTCCACCCGATGAAAGCCGCCTTCATCCTGTTCTTGCTCCTGGCGCTTTTCCCCGCGCACCAGCAGAACTTCGTCATCGACCGTGATCTGGATGTCCTTTTCCTCGACGCCGGGGACCTCCAGGGTGATCTTGTACTGCTTGTCGGTTTCGTGGATATCGAGCGCCGGCTTCAGCATGCCGGCCCATTCGGACGGCAAGGGGGAAAGCCCTGGCACCGAAAGCCCAAATCCGCGAAACGTATCATCGAACAGACGCTCCATCTCGCGATGCAGTTGCAGGATCGGGCTGACCGCCCCGCTCGTTGCCGGCGTGCGCTGCACCGGCAACGCGCTCGATGCGGTTTGCCGCTCTTCCTGCTCCTTCTTGAACCAGTTCCAGGGAGCCCACTTCTTGAGATCAAGATCCATGTCATACCTCCAGAATTTAAAACATCATTCAATCCGTCTCGCCTGCGGCAGAAGAATGTTGCGCGCCGGCGAGACGGCATTCTAAAGCGGTTTTTGCAGCTTCTATCCTTGCATTACCTCCTTTCTTCCGGCCCTGTTTTCTTCCTGCCTATCTCGGGGCAGGTCATCAAAACCGGATCAAAAAGGCAGGACCCGGCACAGCAGGGCAGGGATGCCTTTCTTCCGGCCCCAGGGCATCCTCGTAACCTCGGAAGCCTTTGCCGATATTGAGGTAATGAGGGCAGAAATCAAGAGCCGGGCGGCATCCGGATCAACTTCCTCTGCGGCTGCCGCGGCGGGAATGTCATTGATGGCCGGGGCCGGGG
>NZ_JBASOH010000135.1:0-69453 GCF_049658005.1 Azovibrio sp.
GGGTCCCGGTCTGCTGCCGCGGGGGCGAGGTTTCGCCGGGGCCGGCCCGTTCGCTCTTGACCCTGGCCAGGATTTCCTCGATGCCTTCGTGGCAGGAGGTGCAACCGCCGCCGGCCTTGGTGTAGAAGGTGACTTCCTCGACCGTGTTCAGGTTGTTGGCCTTGACCACGTCCTCGATCATCACCGCGTCGATGGCGAAGCACTTGCAGATCAGGGCGCCTTCCTCGTGGTCATCGCTCCAGACTTCGCCACGATAGTTGGCGATGGCGGCCTGCAGGGCTTCACGACCCATCACCGAGCAGTGCATCTTTTCGGGGGGCAGGCCGTCCAGGTAATCGGCGATGTTCTGGTTGGAAACCTGCAGGGCTTCGTCCAGGGTCATGCCCTTGATGATTTCGGTCAAGGCCGAAGAAGAGGCAATGGCGGAGCCGCAGCCGAAGGTCTGGAAATGGGCGTCCTGGATCACTTCGGTTTCAGGATCCACCTTGAGCATCAGGCGCAGGGCGTCGCCGCACTGGATGGAACCCACGTCACCGATGCCGTTGGCTTCTTCGAGGGGGCCGGAATTGCGGGGGTTGAAGAAATGCTCGCGAACCTTGTCAGAATATTCCCACATGCTTTGATCTCCTTAGACCGAGAACGACGAGCCACAGGAACACTGGGCACTGGCGTTGGGGTTGTCAAACTTGAAACCGGTATGGGTGAGGCTGTCGATGAAGTCGATGGTGACGTTGTCGATCATGGGGTGGGTAAAGGGGTCTACCAGCAGGGTGATGCCATCGACTTCGATTTCAAGGTCGTCTTCGGCCTTCTCGGTTTCGAGGCGCATGTTGTACTGGAAGCCGGAGCAGCCGCCGCCGGAAATCACCAGGCGCAAACCCACCACGGGGGTTTCGGAGCCGCGAATGAAACGCTGGATGGCCTGAGTGGCCTTCGGGGTCAGATTGATCATGTTGATTCTCCGATGAAAGGGGGATGGCCTTATTCAGCAAGGGCCGTGCCAAATGACAAAATCAATTCAAAACAGTGACTTGTGTTTTTGTTGGCACGGCATTGTCGGTTTTGTGACAGGCCACGGGGGGCATTCTGGTGCGCATGCCCCTGCGGGGTGCGGCGCGCCTGGATCAACCCAGGACGTGTTCATAAGCGCGCCGCATCAAGTCGAGCTCGATGGCAACGATGCCCCGGGCTTCGGTGATGTTGATGAACTTGCCGCCCAGGGCTTCGGCTGCGGCAAATGGCGGGTCGATGCCGGTGAAGCCGCCCAGCAGGATGGGAATGTCCCCATCCGGGCCGCTGGCCCAGCAGTGGAAGTCGGTGACGGCTTCGATGCTGTCCGGGGGGAGTTCCAGTTTTTCTTCGGTCTGGCGCAGGAAGCCGGCCGGGTGAATGGCCGCAGCATGGGGGGTCTCACTGGAAAAAAGGGTGCTCTCGCCGGGCAGGGGCTCGAAACAGAGCATGCCGCCGGGCAGGCGCAGGTAACGCAGGCGGCCACTGGTTTTCTGTTTGTGCAGCAGGAGGATGCGGGGGGGCAGGGAGATACCGCTCATGACGACTCCGGCATGGCGAGCAGCACAGGGTCGCTCTTGAGTTGATCGAGGCTGCCCCAGACTTGCACCGCCTCGACGAACTGGCCGGCGAGTTCGGGATGCGGGACGAGTATCTGGTATTCAGCGAAGATGCGCAGGTCGGGAAAAATGGTGATCGTGCCATAGCGCTGCCCGTCCTTCCAGGTGCCGATCAGGCTGATTTCCCCGGAATAGGGGTCTGTCTGCTGGCGATAGCTGGGGGCCGGCCAGGCCGGATTCGGGCCCAGGTCCACCCCCAGCCGGGTTGCCGCCTGATGGATCCTGGCACAGACGGCCTCACCCAGCCGGGTGTGTGTGGCGACCACAGCGGCCAGGTCGGCCTCCGGGGGGAGGGTCGTCATGGCAGACCGCTTTCGGGCCGGGATCAGGCCAGCGCCGGGGAAGCGGCGTAGGTGTAGCACTTCTTCGGGCATACCCGGTTGCAGGCGCCGCAGCCGATGCAGTCCATGGCATTCTTCAGGGTCATCACGGAAGCGTTGTTGTCGTCGCCGTCGTCCAGCTCATCGAGATCCTTTTCGATCAGGTCGAGGACGTCGCGGGGGCAAACCTTGTAGCAGCGGCCGCAGCCGATGCAGGTTTCCTGGTTGATGGCGGTGACGAATTCGGGAATCCAGACGGCGCCGCCCAGGGTCAGGCCGGTGATGTGGGACATGTGAAGCTCCTTTCTCGAGGGTTCAGGATTGCCGCGCGGCTTCGAGACGGGCGTTGGCGTCGGCCCAGGCCTTGCAGGCATCAAAGGTGGATTGGGCGAGGCCCGGAATTTCCTGATAGCCGGCCGGCAGGCGGTCTTCTACCAGGTCATGCATTTGTGAGGCCCATTCGGAGGCGATGCGCTTCAATTTCTTCACCTCCTTGTCCAGGGCCTTGAGTTCTTCTTCGCTCATGGGTTCTTCTTCGCTCATGGCAGGATTCCTTGCGGGGCTGGCTTACAGCCCCGCGACTTCGGGATACCTCCCGATCCGCTCCAGGGCAATGCCCAGCAGTGCGTCCGCGTCATCCTTCATCCGGGAGAGGCTGGGGAAGCCGAAGCGATGCACGTCGCGCAGGGTTTTCTCCACCACGACCAGCTTGCCGACGGTGATCAAGGCGCGGCCGAAGCCTTCGTGAGTCAGGTGCACCAGAGGGACGGCCATCAGCTTGCATTCCTTTTCGATCAACACCGAAATGGCGTTGTAGAAGCATTTCACCCGGGCGATGGTGGTTTCGTCGGGGTCGCCGACGATGGGCACCTGCGCCTTCTTTTCCTTGGTCATGATGTAGGGTTCGAGGATCTGTTCGAAAGTCCAGCCGTTGTAGGTGCCGTAGGTATCAAGGGCGCGCATCTGGCGCACCATTTCCTTGATGAAATCGGTATCGAGGATGGGATCGCGTTCGGCGACGGCTTCAGCGCTCATGGTGGGGCTCCGTATCGGTAAAGGGGGATGAAACGATGGGGATGAAGTGGGGTACTGCAACGATCTTCGGGGTGGGCATCAGGCCGGGCAGACGGCGCACGGCAAGCCGGATCAGGGCCAGGGCGGCGAGCAAGCCGATGAGGGCGCCCAGGGCGGTGGCGGCGTCGCTGCCCGTGCTGGCATTGCCGATGCCGGCGCCGGTGAGCATGGCCAGGGCGGGGAACAGGTAACCGAGCAGGGCCATCCGGGGCAAACTGCTGGCCGGCAGGGAAAGGCGGATCCGGTCGCCGACCCGGAGACCGGCGGGGGCGTCCAGGGTCAGCCGGGCGGCCGGGCGGCCGGCGCCCACCTTGCCGATGCTGCAGTCCTGGCCGTGGCCGCAACCCTTGCAGCCACCGGTTTCGATGCTGACCGTGGCCTTGCCGTCGGCAATGGCCAGAACCGTGCCCTGGGGAGTGTCCTGGGGATCCATCATCATCCCTTCCAGCCTTCTTCTTCCATGGCGGCGAAGCGGTCCGGGCCGGCGGCCCTGGACTGGGCGGCCAGGGCCCGGTCGATCCAGGGCACGCCGCCTTCCACCATGGCGGCGCTGACGTCCTTGATCAGCTCGTCGATGGCATCCACCTCGGTGACCCGGATCGGCTGCACGCCCTTGGCCAGCAACTGCTTGATGGCCGAGGCGCCGATGGCATGGACGAACACCGCGTCGCAGCCGGCGAGAAAATCCACCTTGGCGAGCAGCTTGTTTTCGTTGCCATCCATGGCTTCTTCGGGGAATGCTCCGAAGCCGCTGACGGTGGCGCCGGCCGGGGTGACGGTATAGACCACGAAGGACTGGGCCGCGCCGAAGTGCTGGTTGACCCGGACCCGGTCGTCGGAAGCGAAGGCAAGTTTGAGCATGATGGCGGGCTCCGGCTCAGTGGACCAGACCAGTTGCAGGCGCCGCCCCAGCTGCTTCGAGGGCGCGGGGGCTGTCTTGCCAGTACAGGGATCGGTAGGCTTCGGTGTCATGGTGCTGGGCCTGCAGGAGGTTGGCGAGGTCGAACAGGGCTTGGCGCGTGCCGCGATAGCCCACCCAGGTGCGGGCGTAACCGCCGACCTGATCGTATTGCGGGAAACCGGCGCGCAGCAGGGGCAGACCGAGCCGCCTGGCCGTCTCTACCCCGTGGGAATTGGTGATCACCAACTGGGCCTGGCGCAAGCGGGCCTGGCTTTCCAGGTCGGCCAGGTCGCCGATGGTGATGCTGCCGATATCGAGTTCGGCCAGGGATTCGGCCCGCACCGGCGAGACGGCGGCCACGACTTCGGCGCCCATGCCCAGGGCGAAGTTGCCCAGCATCACCAGCAGGTCCGGGTCGGCGGCAATCGCCAGGCGGGCGAAGCCGAGCATGAAGTGGCTATCCACCATGGCGTCCTGGAGCTGGGCCCGCTGCCGCTCGATCTGCCCGGGCACCGGCTTGCCGGAAATCCCGGCCAGGGCCTGGGTGAAGGCATCGCACTCGTCCAGGCCCATCAGGCCGGTGAAGCGGTAGTCGGGCACGCCGGTGCGGGCCGCCAGCTTGTCGGCCGCCTTGTCGAGGGACTTGCCGATCACCAGGGTGGCGGCGGATTCGCCCATGTCGCCAATCTCGCCCTTGGGTGTGCCGCCGATGGTCAGGGCCGAGAACTCGGCTTCCACCAGATGGCCGTCCAGGGCGTCGGCGATGTCCGGCAGCACGATGGGCCGCAGGCCGAAGGCTTCGATCCATGCCTTGATGTCCTCGATGTCACCGGGAGTCAGCATGCTGGAGGCCAGCACATTGACCTGCCTGGGGCGGCGGCCGGCGTTGCGACGCTCGGGTACCAGGGTCTCGATGATGGCTTCGAGGGCCAGGGCGTAGCCGGTTTCGAGGCAGCCCAGATAGTCGGGCGTATTCACCGGCACCACGGCTACATGGTCGAATTCCGGGTGGGCGGCGCGAAATGCCTTGACCGAGCGGTGGATGTCGGTGCCCTGGGTTTCGGAGAGGCCGGTGGTGACCAGGCCGATCACATCGGGCCTGCTCTTGCCGGACAAGGTGGCAAGGGCTGCAACGATGTTTTCGTCGGCACCCATGATCGAGGACACCTGATCCATGGCCGTGGTCTGCAGGGGAATCGGCTCCCGGAAGTGGCGCACGAAGAACACCTTGCCGAAGGCGGTACAGCCCTGGGAGCCGTGCATCAGGGGCAGGCTGCGGTTGAGGCCGAGGAAGGCCAGGGCAGCGCCGATGGTCTGGCTGACCTTGAGGGGGTTTACGGCCAGGGCCTTGGTGGATTTGATGATTTCAGCCATGAAGCGCTCCTGATCAGGCGGCCAGCACGGTGCCGGCGGCGTTCTGTCTGGCCCAGGGGGCGGGTTTTCGTACCGCGTTCCAGACCGGGCTCTCGATGGAGAGGGCCAGTTGCCGGGCCAGTTCTTCCATGCCGGTGTAGCCGGCGTAGCCGAATTCCCGTTCCTGATTGATGTCGAGGAAGGGGATGCGGGCCTTCAGGGCGGTATAGAGATTGCGGCCCCCGGCGATCAGGATGTCGGCCCGGTATTCCTTGTAGGTGGACAACAGGGCCTTGGGGCTGCCGTCGTCGATCATCCTGGTGTTCTCGCCCATCAGTTCGCGGATGCGGGCCTTGTCTTCCTCGGTGGATTTCTTGGTGCCGGTTGCCACCACGGTCATGCCCAGGTCCTGGAGGGCGGAAACGATCGACCAGGATTTCACCCCGCCGGTATAAAGCAGCACCCGCTTGCCTTCGAGGCGCTTGCGCCAGGGCTCCAGGGCGGCATGGGCCCGGGCTTCTTCAACGCCGATCAGGGCTTCGGTGCGGGCCATCAGGTCCGGGTCGCCGATCAGGCGGGCGAAGTCGCGCAGGGCGTTGGAGGTGTCCTGGACCCCGTAGAAGCTGCCTTCGAAGAAGGGGATGCCAAAGTTTTCCTGCATCTTGCGGGCCACGTTGAGCAGGGCCTTGGCACACACCACCATGTTCACCCGGCCCCGGTGCATGGTCTGCACTTCATGGAAACGGGAGTCGCCGGACAAGGTGCCGAGAATGCGCAGGCCCAGTTTGTCGAACAGGGGCGCCACATGCCAGAACTCGCCGGCGATGTTGTATTCGCCGATCAGGTTGACGTCGTAGGTGGGGATGCCGTCCGGGTGGGGCAGGGCGGGCCTGGGTTCGGCGGTGCCGATCACATACTGGAACATGGCTTCGCCGGCGAGGCGGTTGCCCAGGTTCTTGGTGCCGTAGAAACCGGCGGCATCGATGGGGATCACCGGGGTGCCCCAGCGTTCGGTGGCGGCCTTGCACACCGCTTCCATGTCGTCACCCACCAGCGCGGTGACGCAGGTGGCATACACGAATACGGCGGCGGGCCGGTATTCCTCGATGGCCTGCTTGATGGCATGGAACAGGCGTTTTTCGGCGCGGCCCATGACCACGTCGGTTTCCGACAGATCGGTGGTCATGCCGATGCGGTACAGGGCGGGGCCGGAGGAGCGGGTGCCCCGGTTATCCCAGGAGCTGCCGGCGCAGGCGATGGGGCCATGGACGATGTGGGCCACATCGGCGATGGGCAGGAGGGCGATCTGGGCGCCATCAAAGGCACAGCCGCCAGCGGTGGCGCCGGGTTGGGGCCGGGCGCAGCCGGACTTTTCCTTGCTGTTGTGGCTACAGGCGGGCTCATCGAGCAGGGCCTGGATTTCGCTGGCTTTCATGGACACCTCCAGAAGTTTGCCTACCTTCTAGCAAGAGCGGTGCCATGTTCCAGGATGTTGATTTTCATGGGTTTGTGGGCTTTTGGCGTTTGTCGCAAAGGCGACAAACCACAAAAGCCCGCAGGGCTGGGACATAATCGGCGCCCAATTTTGTCTCAGGAGCCAGCGCATGTCCGCCCCCGTTGTCGAAACCGCCGCCGCCGCCGATCTGCCCGCCATGGTGGCCTTGCTAGGCGAACTCTTTGCCCAGGAACATGATTTCCAGCCGGACCCGAAAAAGCAGCAACGGGGTTTGCAGATGCTGCTCGACAACCCGGCGGCCGGCCAGTTGTTCGTGTTGCGCCAGGGCGGCGAGGTGCTGGGGATGGTGAATCTGCTGCTTACCATCAGCACCGCCGAAGGGGCCCGCGTCGGGATACTGGAAGACCTGATCATCCGCGCCGGACACCGGGGCCAGGGGCTGGCGCAACGGCTGCTAGGCGGGGTGCTGGACTGGAGCCGCAGCCGGGGCCTGGCCCGGGTCACCCTGCTCACCGACCATGACAACCGGCGGGCCCAGGCGTTCTATGGCCGCTTCGGCTTTCAGCCTTCGGCAATGCAGGTGATGCGGCTGGGTCTTGCGGCGTGATGCGCCGGATCTTGTCGTGACCGGCTGCAGTGGCTGGCTGCAAGGCTGGCCCGCCCCGGGAAAAGGGAAATGAAGGGGCCGGCGAGGGACTAATCCTGCGCCTGACCCAGGCCCGGCAGGCTCAGGCCGGCCTTGAGCGCCCGCTCCAGTTCGTCCGCCGGCAGGGGGCGGGACAGGAGATAGCCCTGCATCGACTTGCACTGCTCCTGGCGCAGGAAATCGAGCTGTTCGCTCTTCTCCACCCCTTCGGCCACCACGCCTAATTTCAAACTGCGCGCCATGCCGATGATGGCGCCGGCAATGGCGGCGTCGTCGGGGTCGTCGCTCACGTCGCGCACAAAGGAGCGGTCGATCTTGAGCTTCACCACCGGGAAGCGCTTCAGGTAAGAAAGACTGGAGTAACCCGTGCCGAAGTCGTCGATGATGAGGTGGAAACCCGCGGCCCGCAGCCGGTCCAGGGTGCGCATCACCGTTTCGGTGTTGAGCATCAGCACGTTCTCGGTGATCTCGAATTCGATGTCGCTGGGCAGCAGGCCGTATTGCTTCACCTTTTCCATGGCGATTTCGTAGAGCCCCTCGCGGCGAAACTGGACCGGCGAGAGGTTGATGGCCACCGGCACATGCACCATCCCGCCCTCCCGCCACTGGCGCAGCTGCCGGCAGACTTCATCGAGAATCCATTCGGTGATGGGCACGATCAGGCCGGACTCTTCGGCCACGGGAATGAAGTCGTCGGGCGGTACCAGGCCAAAGCCGGGGCGGTTCCAGCGCAGCAAGGCCTCCAGCGCCACCACGCCGCCCACGGCCACATCGGCCTGAGGCTGGTAGTGCAGGATGAATTCACGGCGCGTCAGGGCATGACGCAAAGCGCCTTCCATCGCATGGCGACCGCGCGCCGCCACATCCATTTCGGCCGAAAAAAAGGCGTGAGCATTACGCCCGGCCGCCTTGGCCTGATACATGGCGGTATCGGCACACTTCATCAGGGTGTCGATATCCTGGCCGTGTTCCGGATACATGGCGATGCCGATGCTGCCGCTCACATTGAGCTCATGCTCACCCACCCGCACCGGCTCGATCAGCGCGTCCAGGATATTGCGGGCCAGATGGGCAACGTCGCCCTCGTCATTCACCTCCAGCAAGAGCAGGACGAATTCATCGCCGCCCAGACGGCTCACCGTATCGCTGGCCCGTACATGGGTCAGGAGTCGCTGGGTGATGACGCGCAGCAACTCATCTCCGATATTGTGGCCCAGCGTGTCGTTGATGCTCTTGAAGCGGTCCAGGTCCAGGAACATCAGGGCCAGGCGGGTACGGTTGCGGCGGGCGAAGGCGATGGCCTGGCTGACCCGGTCGGTGAGCAGCACCCGGTTGGGCAGGCCGGTCAGGAAGTCGTGCTCGGCCAGATAGCGGATGCGCTGTTCTACTGCCTTGCGTTCGCTGATGTCGGAGAACAGGGCGATGAAGTTCTCGATCTCCCCGTCCGCCCCCCGCACGGCGCTGATGGAGAGCCACTTCGGGTAAGTGGATCCGTCCTTGCGCCGATCTATGATTTCGCCCGACCAGTTGCCCTTGCCGAGAATGGCCGACCACATGGCGGCATAAAAATCATTGTCATGGGCACCGGAGCGCAGCACCGACGGTTTCTTGCCGATCACCTCCTCGGCGCTATAGCCGGTGGTGTGCGCGAAGGCCGGGTTGACCGAGACAATGCAGTTGTTGCGGTCGGTGACGATGATCGATTCGGCGCTGTGCTCGAACACCTGCTTGGCCAGCGCCAGATCGCGCTCGGCCTGCTTGCGGTCGGTCACATCGCGGCCAATGATCACCAGGCCGCGACGGCTGCCATCGGGCTGGAAGATGGGCGCCTTGATGGTGTCGAACACCCGTTCCCGGCCATCTTGATCCAGCAGTATTTCGTCGGAACGGTGCGGCTTGCCGCTCTCCCAGGCCACTTGGTCGCTTTCCTGGAACCGCTTGAGGAGATAGTCCAGATGCGGGTTCTTGAGGGCGATATCGGCATCGCTTCGACCCCGATACATCCCCGGGGTCACCGCAAAAACCTCCTGGGCGGCATGATTGGCTTCGATCCAGCGGCCCTCGCCATCCTTGAACAGGACCACATCGGGCATGTTGTCGATCAAGGTGCGCAATTTTTGTTCGGCTTCGTGCATGGCCCCTTCGCGCCGGGCCGCCTGGGTCACATCGACAATCTGCACCATGCCGAACATGCCCTCTTCCCCCTGGTCCAGGGGCAGGGCACAGACCTGCTGGCGCATGAGCTCCTTGCGTTCCCGGGAAAGGGGCAGGTAGAAGGGGAAAAGCTCCCGATGCAGCATGGAAGAGAGCAGAAAGGAGCGCCCCTGGCTCACCACCTGCTCCAGCACGGACAGCAGGTAAGAACCCCGCAGGGTGGGAAAAATCTCATCCAGACGCCGGTTCAGGGCGGCGGCACAGCTGATGCCCGAGACTTTTACCATCCAGCCGTTCCAGACCCGTACCCGCAGCTCCCGGTCATACACCACCTGGCCCGTCATGGATTGCTCCAGGGCCGCCGCGGCCAGACGTGTGGTCAGGTCGTCGGGAGGAGAGGGCATCACCATGCAAAACTCCGGTTCAGAGGTGGGCGCTGAGGAAGCGCGCCACGGCTTGCTGCAGGGCCTGCATGGCTTGCTGGTCGAGCAGGAAACCGACGTAACCGTCGATATTCTTGTCCTTGATGGAAAAGAGCATGTGCAGCAGCATCATCTCGTTGCCTTCCATCTGGGCCATCACCTCGCCCGCTTCGCCCTTGACCAGCGCGGGTACCCGGGTCGTCAAGGTGCAGGCCAGCAAGTCGCCCACCGCCGTCAGGCAGGCATCGAGGACCAGATTGCCCACTTCGATCAGGGCATCCTGGGCCATGTCGCCCATCTGCATGTCCGTCATGTAGTCCGGCACCACGGCCCGTACCAGGTCATAGCTCCTGGCTTCGGTAAACATCAGCAGGGCCCTGGATTCAAAAGCGCCGCCATAAGGTTGCACCACGGCGCAAACCCGGTCGCTCACGGCAAGCCCGAAGGATGCCAGGGCCGCCGCCTTGTCCACCACCCGCAGTTCCGGCACCGACAGCACCACCTCGGCCCCCACCATCTTGCTCAACACCGCGGCCGCCGAGCCCACCCCGACATTGAAGGCTTCGGTCAGGGCATCCAGTTCCAGTTCGCTCCAGTCGGTCATGCTGTCCCGCAGCCCACCGCCGCCAGCAGGGCCGTCACGGAAATGGGCGTCACCGGCTTGGAAATGAAGGCCACCCCCAGGTCCGCCGCCCGTTGCCGCACCGGCTCCTGGACATTGGCGGAAAAGAGGGCCATGCGCCCCTGGGCACCCTGGGCGCGCAGCTGCTCGACCAGGGTAAAACCATCCACTCCGGGCATGTTGATGTCGATGGAAAAGATGTCAAAGGGCTCCCGGGCGGCCAGCGCCAGGGCCTCGGCCGCATTGGGGGCCTCGCTCACGCTCCAGTCCGGGTGCTGGTCGAGAATCACGGCGCGGATAATCGTGCGCGCCACCTTGCTGTCATCCACCACCAATACCTTCATGTTCGCGCCAGCCTCGCTGCCTCGTAATGTCCGACCAAAGGGGGCGATTATCCCGCTGCGCCCGCTCGCGTCAAGCGGGTTCATGCCCTGGGTGCTGAATCAGTTCAATCTTGTAGCCGTCCGGGTCTTCCACGAAGGCGATGATGGTGCTGCCATGCTGCATCGGCCCGGCTTCCCGCACCACCTTGCCGCCCCGGGCCTTGATTCCGGCGCAGGCGGCAGCGGCATCCGGCACTTCCAGGGCAATGTGGCCAAAACCGTTGCCCAGCTCGTAGCGGGACGTATCCCAGTTGTAGGTCAGTTCGATCACGGCCCCTTCTGATTCCGGGCCGTAGCCGACGAAGGCCAGGGTGAAGCGGCCCTCCGGATAATCCTGGCGGCGCAAGAGCTGCATGCCCAGCACCTCGGTGTAGAACTGGATCGAACGCTCCAGGTCACCGACCCGGATCATGGTGTGCAAAATCCGCATGAACGACTCCTTACAAAGGTGGCAGGCCCGAAGCCTGCCGTTGCAATTCCGCCCTGGCCCAGCGCCAGTCGGGGTACAGCCGCTCCACTATCGCCCAAAAGCGCGGGCCGTGGTTCATTTCCTTGAGGTGCGCCAGCTCGTGGATCACCACGTAGTCGATCAGGGCGAGGGAAACATGCCCCAGGCGCCAGGAGAGGCGGATTTCCCCCTTGCTGTTGCAACTCCCCCAGCGGGTCCGGGCCGAAGAGAGGAACAGCGGCGGAGTCGGCACGCCCAGGCGGGCCGCATGGATTTCCAGCCGCGCCAGGAACAGACTCCGGGCCCGCTGCTGCAAAACCCGGCGCAAAACGGGCTCGATTGCCTTGCCCGCCGGCACGGCCAACTGCAATTCAGCTGCGCCCCAACGGGAACGGGTCAGCCCATCGGGCAGCAGGAGTTGCAGGGGCTGGCCCAGCCAGGGAAAGCGGCTGCCGTCCACCAGCGTGGCTGCAGCCCTCTGCGCCTGCCAGTGCGCCAGCTTGTCCAGCACCCACTGTCCATGCTCGCGCAGCAGGGATTCGATGTCCCGCAAGGCCGCCCCCAGGGGAGCGCCGACCCGCAGGCCCCGATGATCCACGCTCAGGCCGATGGTGCGGCGCCGGCTGCGATAGAGGCCATAGCAGACGGTCTGCCCGTGAATATCGAGGCTGCACTGGCGCTCGGGCTCGATCTGGCCTTTCAGGGGGCTAGACCTGGGCGCCATCGGCCTCGGTTCCCGCGGTGCCGGCCTCCCGGGGCAGGTAGCGTTGTGGCGACAGGCGGCGCATCTCCGCCTCGATCCAGGCCTCCACGGCCGCATTGACCTGGGCATCCTTGAGTCCCTTGGTCTCGATGGGGGGGCCGATGCTGACGGTAATGGTGCCGGGCTGGATGAGCAGCGCCTTCTTCGGCCACACGTCGGCGGCATTGTGCGCCACGGGCAGCACCGGCGTGCCGGTCCTGGTGGCCAGGTAGGCGGCGCCGAGCTTGTAGCGCACGCGCTGGCCGGGCGGCACGCGGGTGCCTTCCGGAAACACCACGACCCAGATGCCCTGGGCCAGCCGATCCTTGCCTTGTTCGAGCATCTGCCGCAGGGCTTCCTTGCCCCCGTTGCGATCAATGGCGATCATGCGCAGGGCGGCCAGGCCCCAGCCGAAAAAGGGAATCTTCAGCAGTTCCTGCTTGAGCACGAACACGGTGGGAATGAAGATTTCCTGCAGGGCCACGGTCTCCCAGGCCGACTCGTGCTTGGACAGCACCAGGATGGGCTGGGCGGGAATGTTCTCCCGGCCCTTGACCACCATCTTCACCCCCAGCACCCAGCGCGCCAGAAACATGAAGCCCATGCGCCACAGATGCACGGTGTAGAAGCGGGCCTTGAGGGGCAACAGGGTCAGCAGCACCAGGGCAATGCCGAAGGGAATGGTGAGCAGGACCGTCAGCAGCCAGAACAGGGTGGAACGCAGAACGATCATGCTTGCTCCAGCAGGTAATCCACCGCCGCCGCCAGATCCGCGAATTCCAGCGTGCCCTCGGGCAGGCCGCCGTCTTCCCGGGTTTTTTCGCCCTTGCCGGTCAGTACCAGTATCGGCCGGCAGCCTACGGCGGCGCCGGCCTGCAGGTCGCGCAGGGAATCCCCGATGGCCGGCACCCCTTTGAGGTCAGCATTCAGGCAGCTGGCAATGCGCAGGAACATGCCGGGTTTCGGCTTGCGGCATTCGCACTGGGAGTCGGCGGCATGGGGGCAGAAGAAAATGGCATCGATCCGGCCCCCCGCGGCAGCCAGGGCCTTGTGCATCTTGTCGTGGATGGCATTCAGGGTGTCCATATCGAACAGGCCGCGGCCCACGCCGGACTGGTTGGTGGCCACCAGCACCTTGTAGCCTGCCTGATTGAGCCGGGCGATGGCTTCCAGACTGCCGGGAATCGGCTTCCACTCGGCCGGGCTCTTGATGAATTGGACCGAGTCGAAATTGATGACGCCGTCGCGGTCGAGAATGACAAGTTTGGTTGGCATGGTTCAGACCGAGAGTTTGGCGAGGTCGGCCACCTGATTCATGGCCCCGTGCAGCTTGGCCAGCAGCCCCAGGCGATTGGCCCGCAGGACCGGGTCGTCCGCATTCACCATCACCTCGTCGAAGAAGGCATCCACCGGCCCGCGCAGCGCCGCCAGGGCCGTCAGGGATTCCGTGTAGTCGCCGGTGACGAAGGCGGCATCGGCCAGGGGCACCACGTCCACCAGCGCATCGTGCAGGGCGATTTCGGCGGCTTCCTCGAGGAGCGCGTTATCCACCACCGGCTCGACAGGGTTTTCCACCTTCTTCAGGATATTGCCGACCCGCTTGTTGGCGGCGGCCAGGGCGGTGGCTTCCGGCAGGGCCAGGAAGGCGCGCACGGCAGCCAGGCGCTTGGGAATGTCGCCCAGGCGTTGCGGCCGTTGCGAGACCACGGCATCGACTTCCTGGGCCGTATAGCCCTGCTCCCTGAGATTGCCGGCCAGACGTTCGTAGATGAAATCGGCAAGCTGGGCGGTGGCGGGCTGGAATCCCTCCACGGCCGAGAATTTTTCAGCCACGGCGGCCAGCATGGCTTCCAGGGGCAGGTCCAGATTGCCTTCGGCAAGCATGCGGATCACGCCCAGGGCGTGGCGGCGCAGGGCGAAGGGGTCCTTGTCGCCGGTGGGCATCTGGCCGATGCCGAACATGCCCACCAGGGTTTCGAGCTTGTCGGCCAGGGCCACGAGGGTGCCGACCAAGCTGCGCGGCAGGCTGTCGCCGGCGAAGCGGGGCTTGTAGTGATCCTCGATGGCGTCGGCCACCTCGGCATCGAGGCCGTCATGCAAGGCGTAGTAACGGCCCATGACGCCCTGCAGCTCGGGGAATTCACCCACCATGTCGGTCAGCAGGTCGGCCTTGGCAAGCAGCGCGGCCTGCTCGGCCTTGTGCGCCAGTTCCCCGCCGCCCAGGCTATCGGCGATCAGGCGGGCGATGGCGGCCACGCGCTGCACCCGTTCGCCCTGGGTGCCCAGCTTGTTGTGATAGACCACCTTGGCAAGGCCGGGGATGCGCGATTCCAGGGATTTCTTGCGGTCCTGATCGAAGAAGAACTTGGCATCGGCCAGGCGCGGGCGCACCACCCGCTCGTTGCCGCCGATCACCGCGGCCGGGTCGGCCGGACGGATGTTGCTGACGATCAGGAATTTGTTGGTGAGCTTGCCGGCATTTTCCACACTGTCATCGAGCAGGGGAAAATACTTCTGGTTGGCCTTCATGGTCAGGATCAGGCATTCCTGCGGCACCGCCAGGTATTCCGCCTCGAACTGGCCGATCAGCACGTTGGGGCGCTCCACCAGGGCGGTGACTTCGTCAAGCAGGGCCTCGTCCTCGACCGGCTTGCCGCCGGCGGCTGCGGCTGCGGCGGCGAGCTGGCGCATGATCTCGGCCCGGCGCTCGGCAAAAGAGGCGATCACGGCCCCCTGGCGCTGCAGGGTTGCGGCGTAGGCATCGGCATCGGGGATCACGACCGGATCGGCGGCGGCTTCGAAACGGTGACCGCGGGTCGTGTTGCCCGCCTCGAGGCCCAACACCGACACCGGCACCACCTCGCTGCCATGCAATGCCACGAGCCCGTGCGCCGGGCGGACGAAATGGACGCTGCGCCAGCCATCGGCGAGCTGGTAGCTCATGACCTTGGGGATGGGCAGGGCCGCCAGCGCCGCTTCGAGCGCCTTTTGCAGCCCGGCGGCAAGGCTCACCCCCCTGGCCAGGCTGTCATAAAAGAGCGTCTCGCCCTTGCCGTCGCTTTCCCGGCGTAGGGCGGGGACGATGCGGGTATCAGCGCCCAGGGCGGCCAACTTCTTCAGGAGCGCCGGAGTGGGGTTGCCGTCGGCATCGAGCCCCACCGCCACCGGCATCAGCTTTTGCACCACGGGCCTGTCCGGGGCCACGGCCAGCACCTCGGTGACATGGGCCGCCAGGCGGCGCGGCGAGGCAAAGGCGGTGACCGTGGCGCTTTCGGGCGCGAGTCCTTCTTTTTTGAGGGCGGCGGCCAAGGCGCTGGCAAAGGCCTCGCCCATCTGCTTCAGGGCCTTGGGCGGCAGTTCTTCAACAAACAGTTCGACGAGCAGGTTCTTGGCAGTCATTTCAGGCGGCTTTCCTTGCATTTTGTTCTTCGAGCCTGGCCAGCACTTCATTGGCCCAGGCGCGCGGGGCCATGGGGAAGCCGAGACGGGCGCGGGAATCGAGGTAAGCCTGGGCGACGCTGCGCGCCAGGTTGCGGATGCGGCCGATGTAGGCGGCGCGCTCGGTGACGGAAATGGCACCGCGGGCATCGAGCAGGTTGAAGGTGTGGGCGGCTTTCAGCACCTGCTCATAGGCGGGCAGCGCCAGTTGGGCCTGCATCAGGTGCTGCGCCTCTTTCTCGTGGGCGCCGAAGGCGGCAAAGAGGAAATCGACATCGGAATGCTCGAAGTTGTAGGCCGACTGCTCCACCTCGTTCTGGTGATAGACGTCGCCGTAGGTGAGCCCCTCGGTCCAGCTCAGGTCATAGACGTTCTCCACGCCCTGCAGGTACATGGCCAGGCGCTCCAGGCCGTAGGTGATCTCGCCGGTGATGGGCTTGCAGTCGATGCCGCCGACCTGCTGGAAGTAGGTGAATTGCGTCACTTCCATGCCGTTCATCCAGACTTCCCAGCCCAGGCCCCAGGCGCCCAGGCTGGGGTTTTCCCAGTCGTCCTCGACGAAGCGCACGTCGTTGTGCTGCAGGTCGAAGCCCAGGGCCGCGAGGGAGCCCAGATAGAGTTCGAGGATGTCGTCCGGCGCCGGCTTCAATACCACCTGATACTGATAGTAGTGCTGCATGCGGTTCGGGTTTTCGCCATAGCGGCCATCCTTGGGCCGGCGCGAGGGCTGGACGTAGGCGGCCTTCCAGGGCTCGGGACCGATGGCGCGCAAAAAGGTGGCGGTGTGGCTCGTGCCGGCCCCCACTTCCATGTCGTAGGGCTGCAAGAGGGCGCAGCCCTTGGCGCTCCAGTACTGCTGCAGGCGCAGGATGATTTCCTGGAAGGTGGGCTTGTTCGCAGAAGGGTGGCTGGCGGTCATGGGACGCACTCGGAAAGACGGAAAGCCCTGGATTTTACTTGCTTTTGCGCCGGGCAGGGATACCCGGCAGGGCAGGCCACACGGCAAGCAAGGCCAGCAGCAGCGCGCCCCAGTCTCCCAGGCGGGCGTAGGGGGTCTGTCCGCCATGACCCTGGACCTGGATTTCCAGAACCCCGGTGCGGAAGGCTTCGAGGCGGCCCAGCACCCGCCCGTCCGGCCCCACCACGGCGGTCATGCCGGTATTGGTGGCGCGCAGCATCGGCCGCCCGGTTTCCAGGGCGCGCAGGCGGGCGATCTGCAGGTGCTGGGGCTGGGCCAGGGAATGGCCGAACCAGGCGGTATTGGACATATTCACCAGCAGGGTGGCGGCGGGCACGGCGGGCAGCAGTTCGCGGCCAAACAGGTCTTCGTAGCAGATGTTGACGGCCACCTGCTGCCCGGCGATGGCCAGGGGCGGCTGCGGCACCGGCCCGGCGCTGAAGCTGGACATGGGAATGTGGGCGAGCTGCAGGAACCAGGCAAAGCCAGGGGGAATGAATTCCCCGAAGGGCACCAGGTGCGACTTGGAATACTGCTGACTGGGGGAAGTGCCAAGACTCACCGCACTGTTCCAGTAAGTCTCACCCTCCCCGGTGGGGACTCCCAGGAGCAGATCCCCCTGCTGGCGCTGGGCCAGGGCCTTGAGTTCCATCAGGTAATCGCGGGGCAGGTGGCCGAGCAAGGCCGGCAAGGCCGTTTCCGGCAGGATGGTGAGCCGGGCCGGGTGGCGGGCGACCAGGTCCCGGTACAGCGCCAGGGTGGCGGCAAAACGCTCGGGCTGCCACTTCAGATCCTGGGCGATGTTGCCTTGCACCAGGGCGACGCTGACCGGCTCGCCCCGGGCCTCGGTCCAGTGGACCTGCTGCAGCCCCAAGCCCCCGGCCAGCAAGAGCCCGATGCCGAGCCAGCCCCAGGGGCGCCACAGCAGCCAGGCGCCGGCCAGGGCCGAGAGCAGGGACAGGCCATACACTCCGATCAGGGGCGCGTAGCCCGCCAGGGGGCTGGGCGGCACCTGGGCATAACCCAGCGCCAACCAGGGAAAGCCGGTAAAGAGCCAGCCCCTGAAAAGCTCGGTCAGGGCCCAGAGCCCGGCAAAGAGCAGGGCCTGATGTCCTGCCGAGGATGGGAAAAAGCGCCGGAACACCCCTCCGAGCAAAGCCGGAAACAGGGCCAGATAGACACAGAACAGCAAGGTCGCCAGGGCCGCCAGGGGCATGGACATGCCCCCGAAGCTGGAGAGGCTGACATAGACCCAGGAAACCCCGGCCAGGAACAGGCCGAACCCGAAGGCCCCGCCGCGCCAGGCCGCCTGGCGCCAGTCGGCGGCGAGGGAGAGCAGGCGGAACAAGAGGGCCAGCAGCAAGGGCAGGAGCCAGAACTGTTCAAAGGGAGCAAAGGCGAATACCCCGGCTGCTCCGGCCAGGAAGGCGGGCAACAGGGCGATACGCCCTTGCTGCAGCCGGGCGGCAAGCAAAAACAGTCTCAAGCCTTTTCCCGTTGCAAGTCGTTCTTCCCGGCCTCCGCCGCACGAAAGGGCTCGGCCACCAGGGTGTAGAGGCGGCGGCTGTCGGCGCGCAGCACATGAAAACGCACGCCGTCGATTTCCACCTGCTCGTTGCGCTTGGGGACCCGGCCCAGGTGACGCAGGATCAGGCCGCCCACGGTATCGAATTCGTCATCGGAAAAATGGGTGCCGAAGGCCGCGTTGAAATCCTCGATCCCGGTCTGGGCCTTGACCAGGTAGCGGCCGGCGGCATCCAGGCGGATGTTGTCGTGCGCCTCGTCGGAGTCATATTCGTGCTCGATGTCGCCGACGATCTGTTCGAGCACATCCTCGATGGTCACCAGGCCCGCCACGCCGCCGTACTCATCGACCACGATGGCCATGTGGTTGCGGGAGAGGCGGAACTCCCGCAGCAGCACGTTGAGGCGCTTGGATTCGGGAATGAACACGGCCGGCCGCAGCCAGTCGCGCAGCTTGAAATCCTGTTTCAGGCTCGCCCGCAGCAGGTCCTTGGCGAGCAGGATGCCCAGCACGTTGTCCCGATCCCCATCCACCACGGGAAAGCGGGAGTGGGTGGCCTCGATCACCACGGGAATGATTCTGGCGAGGGGGTCATTGATGTCGATGACATTCATCTGGGTCCGGGGCACCAGCATGTCGGCGACACGGGTTTCGGAGGCCGACAGGGCACCCTCGATGATGGTGAGGGCATCGGCATCCATGAGCTTGCGCTCGTAGGCGGAGTGCAGCAGCTGCAGGAGTTGCTCCCGGTCCTCGGGCTGCCTCAGGAGCCGGGAAGAAAGGCGTTCTAGAAAACTCGGTCGGGGCGAATGGGGACTGTCCATGGTGAGGGCGTCTATTTCCGGGGCGTTTGGGGGCAAAGGTCGTCGTCAACAAGCCGAGGGCGAGGGCTTTTCGGCCACGCCCTCGCCTTACGGCGATCAGCGCGCCAAAACGGCATGGGGGTCGGCATGGAGGTCGGCATCGAGGTCGGCATGGGGGTCGGCATAGGGGTCCGCATGTCCAAGACCGGCGAGAATTTCCCGCTCGCGCTGCTCCATGGCCGCGGCGCTTTCGTCCTCCTCGTGGTCCCAGCCTTGCAGGTGCAGCATGCCATGCACCACGAGATGGGCATAGTGGGCTTCCAGGGACTTGCCCTGCACGGTGGCCTCCCGGGCCACCACGGCCGGGCAGATCACCAGGTCGCCGCACACCCGGGGCTTGGTCTCGTAGGGAAAGGAAAGGACGTTGGTGGCGTAGTCCTTGCCCCGGTAATCGCGGTTCAGTTCCTGGCCTTCCCCGGGTTCCACCAGGCGGATGGTCACCTCGCCGCCGCCTTCCAGGGCCGCCCGGGCCCACAGGCGAAACCGGGATCGGGAGGGTAGGCCCGCCTTGTTGCAGGCGTATTGCACAGCCAGGTCGAGACGGCGGCCGGGAGTCTGCATGTCAGTGGGGACTTTGCTGGTTTTCATAGGCGGCGACGATGCGCGCCACCAGGGGATGGCGCACCACGTCCTCTTTCAGGAAGCGGGTGATGGCAATGCCGCGCACGTCCTCCAGCACCTCCACGGCATCCCTGAGACCGCTCTTGTGGCCCTTGGGCAGATCGACCTGGGAAGGATCGCCGGTGACCACGGCCTTGGCGCCGATGCCGATACGGGTGAGGAACATCTTCATCTGTTCCGGCGTGGTGTTCTGGGCTTCATCCAGAATGATGAAGGCGTGATTCAGGGTACGGCCACGCATGAAGGCCAGGGGCGCGATTTCCAGGGCGCCCTTTTCATAGAGCTTGGTCACCCGGTCAAAGCCCATCAGGTCGTAGAGGGCGTCGTAGAGGGGGCGCAGGTAGGGATCGACCTTCTGGGCCAGGTCGCCCGGCAAAAAGCCCAGGCGCTCGCCGGCTTCCACCGCCGGACGGGTGAGCACGATGCGCTCCACCAGATCCCGCTCGAAAGCATCCACGGCACTGGCCACCGCCAGATAGGTCTTGCCAGTGCCGGCAGGGCCGATGCCAAAGGTGATGTCGTGTTCCTGAATATGCTTCAGGTATTCCACCTGACGCGGCGTGCGGCCATGCAGTTCGGCCTTGCGGGTCACGAGCTGAGGGCCGTCCACCGGTCCATTTGGCGACGAAATCCGGCGAAGCGGTGCATTGCGGATTTCGATCAGCCCGAGTTGAATGTCGTCCACCGACAAGGCTTCCTGGGCCCGGCCATAAAAGTGCTCCAGCACCTGCGCGGCCTGAGCCGAGGCTTCGCCACGAATGGTGAAGCGCTCGCCACGGCGGGCGATGGTGACATCGAGGGCCGACTCCACCTGACGCAGGTTTTCGTCCAGGGGCCCGCAAAGATTGGCCAGGCGGACGTTATCCAGCGGCGAGAGCATGAGTTCCAGGGGTTTGCCCCTTGCCAGGGTAGCGGTCTTACTCTTCACGGATCACCACTTCGCCCCGCAGGGTATGGGACCACACGTCGGTGATCTTCACTTCGACGAAGTGATGGATCTGCCGGGGATTGCCGACGAAATTGACGATGCGGTTGTTGTCGGTACGCCCGGCCAGTTCCCCGGGATTCTTCCTGGACACGCCCTCCACCAGCACGCGCTGCACGCTGCCCACCATGGCCCGGGAAAGGCTCTGGGCATGTTCCTCGATGCGCTTTTGCAGGCGGGTGAGCCGGGCCGACTTGACATCGGCCGGCGTGTCATCGGCCATCTCCGCCGCCGGCGTACCGGGGCGAGGGCTAAAGAGGAAGGAGAAAGAGGTATCGAAACCGACCTCATCGATCAGCTTCATGGTCTTTTCAAAATCGGCCTCGGTCTCGCCAGGGAAGCCGACGATGAAGTCGGAGGAAATGGCGAGGTCGGGCCGGGCGGCGCGCAACTTGCGGATCACCGACTTGTATTCGAGCGTGGTATAGCCCCGTTTCATCGCCGCCAGCACCCGGTCGGAACCGGCCTGAACGGGCAGATGCAGGTGCGAGACCAGTTTCGGTACCCGGGCATAGACATCGATCAGACGCTGGGTCATCTCGCGGGGATGCGAGGTGGTGTAGCGGATGCGCTCGATCCCCGGCACCTCGGCGAGGTATTCGATCAGCATCGCCAGGTCGGCGGTTTCGCTGCCCGCGCCGATCACCCCCTGGTAGGCATTGACGTTCTGCCCGAGCAGGGTGATTTCCTTGACGCCGGAATCGGCCAGCCCGGCCACTTCCGCCAGCACATCCTCGAACGGCCGGGAGATTTCTCCGCCCCGGGTGTAGGGAATGATGCAGAAAGTGCAAAACTTGGAGCAGCCCTCCATGGCGGAAACGAAGGCAGTGGCGCCCTTCACCTCGGCGGGCGGCATGGCATCGAATTTTTCGATTTCAGGGAAGGAAATATCCACCGCCGGCTTGCCCATGGACTGCCGTTCGGCAATCAACTGAGGCAGGCGGTGCAGGGTCTGGGGACCAAACACCAGATCCACATAAGGGGCCCGGGCCACAATCGCATGGCCCTCCTGGCTGGCGACGCAACCACCCACCCCGATCAGCAGATCGGGATTGCGCTGTTTCAGATGCTTGATCCGCCCCAGGTCGTGGAAAACTTTTTCCTGGGCTTTTTCGCGCACGGAACAGGTGTTGAACAGGATGATGTCCGCCTCTTCAGGATTGTCGGTTTTGACGACGGCCTCATGGGCGGCGAGCACGTCGGCCATCTTGTCCGAATCGTACTCGTTCATCTGGCACCCGAAGGTGCGGATGAACAGTTTTTTGGGCATAGGGGAAACGATCAGGGGTTCTGTCAGGGGTTGAAAGCAGCCACTTCGGCCGGGCTCATGACCCAGATCCGCCACACTGTTCCCACGGGGTCAAGCTGGTAGCGGATCGGGACGTCGTTGCCAATCATGGAAGGAAAAACGATGAGATTCATTTCATCACGAATCTGCAGGCCGGGGGAAGCGGGAAGGATTTTGTCATTGATGCGCACATTGCCCATCATGTCCGGCGCCCCGGCCAGGAGTCCGGTCTCCGTACCCTCCGGAAAATGGCGCTCCAACGCAGCATGAACCGGCGCCACCGGCGCCGAAGGCGCCTCGATGGCGTTCGTTATGATGCTGCTGACGATGGCAGAAGCAATGGAGGACAAAGGCATGGTCGCGATTATAGCGCAATGATTTTCAATGTTGACCTGATTCTTCCACCCCCCTATAATCCGCCGCCTTGCCGGTGATGTAGCTCAGACGGTTAGAGCGGTGGATTCATAACCCACAGGTCGGCAGTTCGATCCTGCCCATCACCACCAAAAAATCGCTGTATACGCTCAAAGCCCCGCCAGTCGGGGCTTTGTCGTTTCCGAGGCCCGAAAACCCGGGAAGCCGGGGGTCCAAAGAAGGGGTCCATCCCGTCGGGGTGAACCATGCATTTGCCGTCCCACCTGCGCCTCTCCCGGTGCGGGGTCTATCAGTTCCGCCTCGTGCTGCCGGAGGCCTTGGCCCGCGCGCTGGGGCAAAAGGAGTTCCGGCGCAGCCTCGGCACCAAGCGGCCGGAGGGGGCCAAGTTGTTGGCTTACGGGTTGTCGGCGAGAATGCTGCCCTTGATCCGCACAATGAGCCGCGCCATGGCCTTCGACCCGAACAGCATCAACCCGGAAACCGCCCGCAAGCTGATCTTCGACAACCTCGTCATCGACGCCGGGGGCTTGAAGGCGAGCCGGGTTCAGACTTCCGACGACCCGGCGGTCGCCCGCATGGAGCTGTTGCTCTTGAAACAAATGGCGCGCGAGGCTGCGGGGCTGTCGGACGGGCCGTCGGCGGAGGGGGAAGCCTACGAGCAGGCCCTGCGCGAGCAGCGGGAGTTTATGGAGGCGACGGCCAAGCCGGCGGCGCCCGACCGCCCGAAGACGATCAAGGACGCCATCGCGGGCTTCCTGCGCTTCAAGAAGGCGTCGGCGCCGGCGACGCTGGGCCTCTACAAGCGGCGCTTGAATGTGTTCGCCCAGTTGGCCGGGGGCGAGGGGCGGCAGCTGCACCACATCACCGAGGCGGACTGCGCGGAGATCGTCGAGGCCCTGAACGTTTTGCCGACGCACCGGGCGGAGGTGGGGACGGCGACGAGCCTGCTGGCGGACCCTCCCGAAGGGCGCACGCTGAGCGTGGGAACCATCAATGATCACGTAACCCTTTTTAAGGCCTTTTTTGGCTGGTCCATCCGGTCCAAGCACTATCTGGGTTCAAACCCTTTCGCGGACCCCGCCAAGCCTACGAAAACGGCCGAGGAAGGGGGCGCGGAAGCCTTCACCCAATCCGAGCTGGAAAGAATCTTCGATCCGGCCCTTTTCGCGGACATGAAGCGCCCCTATCACTTCTGGGGGCCTCTGCTTGGACTCTACACCGGCGCGCGCTCCAACGAGCTGGCCCAGCTCCGGCTCTGCGACCTCGTCGAGGAGGGCGGGGTGAAGTGCCTGAGCATCGAGCACGACCCCGACGACGAGTCGCCGACGCGCACCAAGAACAAGGCCTCGCGGCGGTTGCTGCCGATCCACGCGCAGCTCTGGGAGATCGGGCTGCAAGCCTATCTGGACGACTTGAAGGCCATCGGGGCCGACCGGCTGTTTCCGACCCTGCCGCTGGACGTCCACGGCAAGCGGGAGAAGTATTTCTCGCGGGACTTCAACGAGCTGCACCTGAAAAACCTTGGCATCTGGCAGAAGCGGCGCAAGGTCTTCCATTCGTTCAGGGACACGGCGACGGAGGCGATGGCGGAGGCCGAGGTCGACACGTTCCTCATCGAGCAATGGATCGGCCACGCCCACGAGACGGTGATGCGCACCCACTACCGGAAGACCGTCGGCCCGGAGAAGCTCTCCGCCAAATGCTGGCCGGCGTTCACATTCCCGTTCCTGAGGCTCGACGAGATTCGCTACGAGAAGGGGAAATGGAACGAGTGGATGCTGCGTAATTTGAAGCCATGAGAGGCTAGCGGCTCTCAGCGGAAAAGCGTCGTAAGCATTCGATTACGGCGGCGTGCCCGGTCTCCGTCGCCCAAGCAATCGCGTCCGAGACCGCGTAATCGGAGGGGGGGCTTAGGGCAAGAAGCCACTCCACGAATGGAAGGTCGCCGGCGCTCGCGGCCATGCGCAGCGGAAGCCAATGCCCCACGGCCGGATCTCCGCCTAATTCGATCAAGCGCCTGACCACGGCCATTCGTCCGTTGCGAGGCAGCCCGTGTCCGGAGCGGCCTGCCGCCAGATAGAGTGCTTGGCCTTCAAGGGAAAGTTTTTTGTATTCCGTGAGGTGCGAGCCCCTCCACCAGCACACGAATCGACCAACGGCCCACCAGTAGAAGAAAATCGCCCGGCATTTTTGTCGCGCCCAGTCCATGCTGTCCCCTTCGTGTTATTTTTGTTTTTTTGCCAACACCCGGAATCGACCATGTTCGAAATTTTTAGACGATGGCTTAGGAAATCAGAAGTGATGGCTGAGTGCAAGCAGGCCGCAGGCTGCCTCAACAGGGATGAAAACGACAGCGTATTCCAAAATAGCGTTTGTGATTGCATGGAGCGGCACGGATACAAACACGATGGCATCGGCTACCGAACGGATGAAAAATCCTATTCATCCTGACCCGGCGGCTCCGAGCGCAAGCATCGAATCGGGAAACTGCGATTTCGGGGCGCCAGTTTTGTTTCCCGGAAATGCAAAAGCCCGCCTCGTCGGTTTGGGGAGCATTTCTCTGTTTTCTGAGAGCCCGCCTCGGCAGCGCTGAACAAGTTATGCCCTGCGCGGAGTCTGCCTTTGCTTTTTTGGGGGAGCCTTCTCCCCCTATGTTTTTAGGGGTTCGGCCCCGTCGGGGCCTCACCCCTTATGGCGAAGCCGGAAAAGCTTATCCTAGGGAAAACTGAGCAGTTTTCCCTAAGCTTTTCTGGCTGGATTTGGCATCCGCCGGGCCCGAGCATCAACCAAATTGCGGGGCTTTGAAGCGCAGGGTTTTGGCACCCCCACAGGACAGTCTTCGTATAGCTTTGTCGCGGCTTTCCTGTGTTCCCCTCCTAGCCGCTTCGCCTCACCGGTGAACTGGTTCGACTTATAAAACGAACGATCAATGCTTGCCTCGTTTGAGTGTCTAACCAGCCGGACCGTGCGTGCCGTTTGAGCTGTTGAGACCTAGACCATCTTGTTTTATCAAGTCAGCCGAGAAAGTCAACACTAGAAAAGCAAACGCCGAATCTCGCGATTCGGCGTCTCTGACCGGCCTGGTGAAAATTGTCTAGATCGTCAGCCAAACGGTGCGGCCAGTTGTTAGTAAAACATTGACGTTCACCTGCAGTCAAGCCCTTTTCAAGCGCAACCTGAACTTTTTCAAAGCCCCAATCGGACGGTCGGCCGGCTATTTCGAGCCGAAAATCTCTTCAACGCTGCCGGGTGTGAACTCGGCGTTCTCGGGCTTGGCTTGTCCTTTGGGGACGATCCGAAGGTTTCCGGCGACGTGCAGCCCGGAGACGAGCTTGCCTTGAAGCGGGATCACGTGCTCGACGTCCTGCGGAACGCCCGTCGCCTTCTCGATCTCCCGGGCCTTGCGGTAGACGAGGCTGAGCGCCCGAGGGTCCGCCCAGTCGGGGCGGCGCTGGTTTTGCAGATTGGCGGCGATGACCTCGGGTGCCAGGCCGGCACACTTTGGGCACAGACCCTTGGGGCCGACGAAGCAAACCTCGTGCGGCCACTTCCCATTCCCCCAACGTGCATTAGGGTCGCCGTTCCTCATTTTCTCCCGCTCAGCAAGGCCTTCGGCGCTGCCCCGATAGGCCTTCAAACATTTTTTGCAAGGCCTGTATTTGACTGTGAGGTCATCGAATTCTTCGAACGTCAGGTGGGCGAGATGCTTGCCGAACTGGACTTCATGCTGCTTTCGTTCGAGATATTCTTGATGGGTAAAGGGTTTTTTTGCCATGGTCAGTCTTGGTCGCCAAACATCGAATCAACCTACAACTGACACGCACGGAAATCAAATTATGGACTATGAATGATAGTTGTTCTGTCAGTGGTGATAGCTGATCTATCAAAAGACGGCTTGTTTTTGACAGTTCAAACCTCTATTGCTGAAATTTGCCTATCAAAAATCGTATGAAAAATGATCGGAGGCGTTCGCCATGGCTCACGAAATCGAAGGCCGCCGAGGCTATTTTCTTGTCGTCAACGAGGACGGCTTCGAGTCTGACTTCCTGACCCCAGGGAACGCCGACAAGGAGGCCAACTGGATGAGCTGCGATGCCCGGCACAAACGACATGAACTGCGTGTCGCCTGGTGCTTCTGGGATGAGCAGGGCATCGGCCTGAAAGCCCTGCCGGTGTATCACGACGTTGGTAGCGTCAGCTTTGAAGATGTGGTGTTGGTGCCATCTAGACCAAATGGCCCTAAGGGGCGAGCGGCCAAGGGCGTCTGGCAACAGTGCGAGGAGTATATGCTCCGCATGAATTGCCGACCCGGTGCGGGTGCTGGCGCGAGGAAGCCGCAGCTCTGATCTCGCCCGTCCACTGAAACCTTGCAAGAGGCTCGGCAGCGTGGCAACTTGGTCGAAGGAGGTTCGCCATGTTTGAAATCGAAGGCCGCCTAGGTTTTTTTCAGGTCGTCGACGAGAGGGGCTGCGTGTTGGCGCTTTTTAGCCCGCCGGACGACGACATGGAGTCCAATAGGCTCCGGCAGACTGTGAAACCCGAAGCACGCCTCATCTGGTGCTTCTTGGACGAGCAAGACGTCAACGCCAGTTCGGAATCGAAAAATCCGTTCGTGGGGCGCGCCGTCGGAGCCATCGTTGTCGAGGAGCAGGAGATGGAGCCTGGGCAGCCAGACAGCAAGGTCTTAGTCGCCAAGGGCGTCTGGCAACAGTGCGAGGAGTATCTGCTCCGCATGAATTGCCGCCATGGCGCGGAGGCTGTCGCGAGGAAGCCGCAGCTCTGATCTCGCCGTCCGTCGGGCAAACCCCCAGAAAGTAGGATTCCCGCCAGCGGTGAGGCGAAAATGAATTCAACCTTTTGGAGACGAATTCATGAGCCAAGCCGCTGAAACCCCGATGCAGCTAACGACGTCGACGGACGTCAACGTCGCGATCAACCAAGCCTTGAAGAGTGGCAACCTCGCGGAGACCCTCCGCTTTCTGCTTGCCGTGGGCACTTCGCCGGAGAGGTTGAAACAGGCTTTTGGGAGCATCTCTCACGACGCGTCGATCCTATGCGCCGTCGAGATCGCCGACGGCAAGAAGTTCCTGAATGAATATGAGAGGCTCGATCCGGAGCAACGAGCCGAAATGGATGCCGAGACGCGTGCTTGGATCGCGGCCGGCAAGTTCAAGGCCCGGCACAAGGATGAAGAGCCAGCGGAGGGCAATGAGCACGCAGCGAAGCTCGGCTCTGCACTTGCCGGCGCCCACACCTTCGAGGAGAAGGTCCACGCATTCGACCAGCACTTCGCTGGCGGCGGCGCCATCTGGGAAACTGCGGAGGCCATGGGCCTGTCCCGCGAGCAGGCCGAGAAGGTCAAGGGCCGCGAGAAGGAGCTGTCCGATGAGTGGGACCGCAAGCACCAAGGCGAGCGCGAGAAGGTCGCCGAAGAGTTGCAGCGCAAGGGCATCGCCAAGAGCAAGGAAGAGGCCGACCGCATGGCCAAGGAGCGCGAAGACGCCATGCGCACGAAGGACAATTTCCTGCGCATGGAACGCGAAGGCATGTTCAACGGAGCCGACCCGGAGCGGCTGGCTGCCAACCGGAAGGCCATCGAAGACCGAGCCAACAAATACGACAGGGACATGACGGCCGCCATCGCAACGGCTCCCGCACCGTGGGCCGTCAAGGCGGAAGTAGAGGAGCTCTCAAAGGCTGCGGCCTCTGGCACGTTGACCCATGCCCAAGAGCTGGCCATGAAGGCCGCCGAGGCGACTCACACGAAAGGCGGGCTGGACAGGCTCAAAGACGACAAGGAGCTCGAAAAGTTCGCCATCAAGGCCACGATTAAGACGGACGGCAGCGCTCTGGGCAAAGAGCTGGGAGCCGCAGCGGCTGCGACCGGTGCCATCTCCGAGAAGAGGATCGGGGAAGCGAAATTCGACGAGCAGGCCGGGGCGAAGGCCAAGCTGGACGCGACATTGGCCGACGAGTTTGCGTCGCTTGGCGAGCCTGCCAAGGTGGCATCCGTCGACATCAAAGGCAAGCTCGCCACCATGAGAAACGCCGAGGCTCCCGCCCCGGCGTCGAAAGGCCCCGCGTTGGCTTGATCAGTTCTCGGAGACGGTCAGCCCCTTGAACATCGGAACGAAGGCCGCCTTTGCCAGCTTCTCGTATTTTGCCGGGTCGGCGTCGAAGGCGGCGACGTTCTTTTCCTTGATTGCCGACATGATCGCGTAGCCCTTGGTTTGCCCCGGATAGGAGACGGCTTGCACGATGACGAAAACTTTGCTGTCCGTCCTTGTCCGCTCGAAAATCGGGTGTCCTGACGCCTTGTAGGTGGCCACGGTCGCGCCGGGGATGCTCACCTTCGGCCCGTCGAACTTGACGGCACGGTCGACGGTGAAGCCGACGGTTTGGAGCATCTGGTCGGCAATGTGTTCGGCAGTAAGCGGCGTGTCGCCCGGCTTGTTCTCGGAGACGCTGTCGACCATGAGCTGGTCGATGGCGATGGCGGTGTCGCTGGCGTTGGCGAGGAACATGGCCTCGCCGCCGGTGAGGCGCCCGCCCTTGAAGACCTTCACGCCCTTGTTCTTGGCGAAGTCGTAGGGGCCGTCCATGTCGAGGGTCAGCACCGCACGCAGGCCGCCCTTGCCGGTGTCGACGATGGCCGGCTCGGCGGCCATGGCGGAGAGGGCCACGAGGGCCAGGGCTGCGGCGGAAACGAGCTTGCGGACGATGTTCATGGTGGCGCCTTTCATGCTGTGGTGTTAGACCACTTTAACACGAAATGCCATTAAAAATCAACGTGTTGTCGCGTTTATTTCGATATTTTTGCTCTGTCCTGCTTCGCCTTAGCCCTAGTGCCAAGGCATGTGCAGGAAAATGGCGTTGGATTGGGTCAGGTGATTGAATGGTGCCGACTTCCCATCCTCAAAGTGCGACTGAACAGCTCCGGCAAGGAAGTCGCAAAATGACAGCCCGTCTTCAAGGGCCTTGGAGCGAGGAACAAGATGGAGCTCTGTCTTGGTCCGAAGGTTGAACCACAGGTTCTGCCGGATGAAATTGTCGATCAGGCTCTGACCGTTTCCATAGTTCAATTCGTCAGGGCAGAGAGATGCCTGCCTCAATTCCCGAATTGCCGGCGCGACAAGGGAAGAGGCCATCCATGAGTAGATCAAATGATGGTGTCCGTGGATTTGTGGGGGCACCCGTTGCTTCTCGATCACTGACACCAGTAGCTTGACATTCGCCTGCTTCTTACGCAGATCAGCAGCCCTTTTGGCGAAATCCAACTTGGCAGCGTCTCCAAGATGAATCCACTTCTTCTCATGTTTGGACGTCCATCCGTGGGCTTGCCGGAAATCGCGCACCATCTGCCCAAATTTCCGGTGTTCGTTGTTGTGCCCCAGAGCCGCCGCAATGGTAAAAAAGCGGCTTGATCCGCCTTGGCGATACGGGGCCGAGAAGTCCCACCCAAGATCGCCGCTTTCATCCATCAGAACCAAGCCATTGCTCATATTCGTGCCTTAGAATGACAAATGGCCCCTGTCGGGGCCATTTGAGAAATGCTTGGTTGTGCCAGAGTTCCGCGCGTTTGCACCGCGCTTAGGATACTTGCAGTTTCCTGCAACCGTCCGGTTTAGCTCGTGGACTCATCAACCACGGGCTAATGTTATCCCCTTCACGAAGAAAAATCAAACAACCCAGTCAATCCCTCGTGAACTTCTTCGAGAACTCGCTCTCCGTCGCGTTCATGAGGTCTTTGTTGTGTGCTTGGATGGCGGCCACTTCCTGCGGGCTTGCTCCCGCAGGAATCAGCCACATGCCGGGCTTCAAGTTCTGCTGCGAGCCGACGGCGGCCCGTCGGCCGACTTCGGCCAAGGGCAAGGCCGGCTCGATGCCCCCGACTGCCTGGGAAGTGGGCATCTGAATGACGCCATGGTCGACGGGAAGCTTAACGAAGCCGTGGCCAACTTGGTTGCGCGACATTCGTTCGAGCTGCGCATATCCGGCCCGCCACTTGGCTCCGCTTCCCGGGACGGTCCGCTGTCGCTTGGCAGGCTTGTAGGCCACCCTGACTGCCGTCCCTACGGGGGCGCGCGGTGCTCGTGGTTGATGTGGCGCAATCCTCGCCGTGCCGGTCCTTGGCATGGGCGGAGATGGCGCCGCCCATGGTGTCATTGAGGCGGTTGGCTGAGCTGGCTCTGTCGGCGGCGCGGTCATCGCCGTCAGCTTGGCCAGCTTGTCGAAATCCTGCTCCATCCGGCCAGTTTCCATGGAGGCTTTCATCGCCTTGACCACCACGGCCATCAGGTTGGAGTTGGTCTTGCCGCTCGGGCTTTTCCAGAGCTGTCGCAGCAGGTCGTCCAAGCTCTTGCCGTCGACGGTCACGCCATCGAAGCAGACCGCCGTCTCGGGGCTGCGCATCTTGCCGGCAATGGCGAAAAACGCCTCGTCGCTGAGAGCTCCGGTGGAGACTCCATCAATGGCCCGCAACAGTTCGGTGGCGCGCTGCCGCTCCATCCAGTCGCCAAGACCGTCGGCGCGCACGGCGGCCGGGCCTTGCCCGCTGCCGTTGTAGGCCTTCTGGTCAAGCTTGCCGCCGGAGTTGAGCCACGTCTTCTCGATTTCGTTGCACACCTTCAAGAAGCGGCGGACGGCGATGAGCTTCCACGGTTGCCCGTTGGCCTCCCGTTCCAGTTTGTTGAGAACGGCGGCCGACAGGTGCGAGAAACGGTTGCCGTTGGCGTCGGCATGGTTGAGCATCGCCAGTTGATCCGGACTCCTGAATTGCCCAATGTCCGCGATCAAATCATCGGCGGGAATGTCGCCGCCCATGAAGCGGTAGAGAGAAGCATAGAGCCTCTTGGCGGCCACCTCTTCCGGCATGATGAAGATCGGGTGCATGATGGGGCTTTTGAATGCCGGTGGCTTCGGCGGTGGAGTGGGCTCCGGCTTTTTGTTTTTGGCCAGCACCGCCGCCTCCTCGGCGGAGAGGAAAATGCTGTCGTAATAGTCCGGGAAGGCTTTGCGCTGGTCTTCCGCTTTGACGGTTTCGGCCTCCAAGCGGTGCGCGTTTGCTTTGGCCTCGCACGCCTTTGCCTGGGCCTCGTATTCCTCGGCGAGCTGTTCGGCTTCGACGGCCTTATGACCGGCCTTCCGCGCCTCATTGCGGTCAGCCTTGTCGTTCTCTCCGGTGCGCTCTTGATGGTGCCAAGCATCGCTCCCGAGGTGGATTTGGCCGAGCTTGTTTTCGCCTCTGTCCTCATATGAGCGCATGTCGATTCGCTCGGAGAATCCGGCGGCTTCCAACTCGGCGTTGCAGGCGTCCTGCCAATGTTTGCGGATGGCCCGCAAGGCCTTGGACGCGGTGCCCTTGACGTCGAGCTCGCGCGTCTTCGCGCCGAGCTCCCCGTCCTTGTATCGGCGGCTGGTGAAAAGGAAGTGGACATGGTTGTTTCCGGCGTCCCGGTGGATCGCGGCGTCGACCGCGACGCCGTGCGCCCTGGCCATGAACTCGGCCACGCGATAGCAGATGCGTTGCTGGGCGTCCGCGTCCAGTTCGTTGGGCAAGGCGCCGATCATGGAGCGGGCGACGGTGCTGTTGTGTTGCCGCTCGGCTTGCTCGGCCTTGGTCCAGAGTTCCTGCCGCTCGATGCCGGGCTGGCCATCCGGCACGACGACGGGGAGGAGGATCGGCGGAGACCCCTCGGCCAAGCGGCGGAAGTCGTAGACGGCGCCGGTGCTCTCGTCGACCATCTTGGCTCGCGCCGCGTAGGCCGACGACGCGACGGCGTTCCCCTGCTTTCCGTTGGCACGGACGGCGCGGTTGACGCTCTCTGTTCTCGCGTAGCCGATGGCCATTTCGGGGATTTTCCGGGGTTGGTCCGCTAGCCCCTCAGGGGCGTCAGCGGAAGGGGTGGGGTAGGTTTCGGTTTTGGGTTTCAGCCCCGTCAGGGGCGCAGCGCCGATTTATCGGCGCTACCTTGCGCCTGCATTGAGTCTGGCGAAGCCAAGGACATACGCATATGTTCTCGCGAGCGAAGCGAGCCCGCAAGGCCGTTGGTCTGCAAGAGGTCTGCGAAGGCTTTTTGTCCGCTGCGGCGAAGCCTGCAAAGCGGAAATAAGATTTGATGTGTTACTGACGATCAATCAATCGTCAGGGTTTTGAATTTTCCGCCGCCGGGCAGGGCACCCGGCGGCGGAGTCGATTGGGAGATTTTTCAACCGCTGACGCCGTGGGCAGGGCACCCACGGCGTCAGCGGTTAGGTTGGCAAAAAAAGATGCCGGAGGCTCTCGCCTCCGGCATCTTTTTGGATTTCAAACCGGTGCGTCTTCGGCGCCCTATGCAGGCGGTGGCTCGTCAGCTCCATTAGATTTTTCTGACGCTGGCCAAAGCGCCTCGCACGCCTTCAAAAGCTCTTCGGATTTGCGCGGCGGCAACGAGGCAAGATGCTTCAAAAACGAGTTTCGTCCGCTCGCTTTGGCTTTCAAAAAGCCCAGCGCCCACCCGCCAGCCTCATCGCGAAGCGCGGCCATGATGCGCTTCTGCTCCACGGCCCGATACGCTTCGGCTTCACGCTTGGCCTGCAACGATTTCTTACGCAATTCGGCAGCGGCTTCCTCAAATTCGCGCGCCTCCTTTTCCAGTCGCTCGACCTTCGATAGCCGTTCTTTCCGCGCCTTCTGCGCGAGAACTTCGTCCACATTCGGTTGCTGATCAGGCTCCATCATTTTCCCCTCGCGTCAAATGCAAAGGAGCCATCTAACCTTGTGGGAAGGCCAACCGCCAGTTGGCGGGCCGCCGCCCGTCGGCGGCGGCCAAAACCGACCACCCAGGTCAACACCGAAACCTACGGCATACGCGCCGAGACAGAACCTACAACCCAAGTCAAAACCGACCACCCACCCCACCCTTCCGCCGACGCCCCTGAGGGCTGGCGGTGTGGTCAGCGCAACACCGACCACCCAGGTCAAAACCGACACCCACGGCATGCGAGCCGAGGCAGAACCGACCACCCACCCCACCCCTTCCGCCGACGCCCCTGAGGGGCTGGCGGTCTTTCGAAAGGAGAGGGAGCGGCGGCGTCCTGCGGACGCGACGGCCGCCGATGTGCTGACGAGCGGTGATGTCGTTTCATGGTTTCGCCGTCTAGGGTTGGTCATGGCAAAAAACCTAAAAGTCATTTTGACGGACCCGGCCGGCAAACGTGTCGACCAACGCCTCTCCGGGCCGCAGGAAGAGGGAGGACTCCCGGTCGACCTCTACGAGCTCGTGCTGGCTGACGGCAGTCTCGTGGAGATGGTGCTGCCGTGTCGCCAACACGAGCTCATGGTCAACTGGTCGTCAAGCGAAGCGACCCCGGCCGAGAAGATTCGGCGCCGCTTGGTCCGGCAGTCCATGAATGCCAGAGATTTCGAGCAAAACCTCCTGGCGATGGATGCGACAGCCGGCGCGAATCCGGCCCAACTGTTCATCATCCGATACGCCCAGCCCGGCTCCGATCCGGAAACACGAGGGCCGTTCCCAGTCGAGCCGGGCAAGCCATGGAAGCTGACCTTTGAGCATTCGAAAAGAACGGCGGCCGTCATCGTGATCGGTTCGGGCGGGGTTTGCGTCAAGTCGGATATTTTCGGCCCGGCGGGTATTTTTCTTGAATATGAATACCCCGGTCGCCTGCCCGTCGAGGTCGCTCCCACGCTGTCGCCCTCCGAGATGAATTTGGTCAACGCCGACGATGTCGAAGCCTTTCGAAGCGTCGTCCTGGCGCGCTTGGACGCCCAAGGCCTCTCGGCTGGCGATCTGCGATTCGGTGGGCGCTTGGGCGGGTTCTTTCGCTCGGCCCCCCTCGGGCTGTCGTCTGCAATGGCGATGGCCGATGCCGCCAACTGTTGGCGGGAGGTGGTTTCGTTCGAGTGCGAGCGGCGACGCCTGTGCGTCGATGGAGCGGAGCGCAAGGCGCTCGTGAACGGAAAGAGCGTGAAGATGCCGCCGGCGACCGTGTGGCAGAATGGTTTTGGCTGTTGGCCGTCGAGCCGCATTCCCGAGATCGTCGAATCGACGTGCCCGCCGGTGTTCAGGCTTGCGATCAAGCAAGGTCAGGCCGAGAAGGCCCGCGAGTCCTTGATGAAGTTCGGGGCGATGGACGCCATCTCAGGGCTGAACATCGGCGACCGGGTTCGGGAAACGTTGAGCCGGGTCGAAGAGGAAGCGATCTCCGAGGCCATGGCGAAGGGGGCAAGCCCGGCGCGAACGGCCCTCTGAGGCTAGATGCTGCTCGACCGCGCAGGTGGAGGCAGAGGCGACGGTGGGACGGTAGCCTCGTGCCTCGTGAACGCCTTGACAACCGCAATTGGATTTGAAAAATGCGAGTTGAAAAATCGAATGTTTTCCTCTCCTCCCGACGCACGGGAAGAGAACCTCGACAAGTCCTGTGGGATAATAAGGCATTGAAGGAGAAAGAAATGACCAGCGTGCATGATGTCGCCGATTACATCATCGTCAAACTCGACGAAGCCAAGGACGGCCTGAACATCCTGAAACTGCAAAAACTTGCCTATTACACGCAAGCGTGGCGTCTCGCCCTAAAAAATGAGCGGTTATTCGATGGCCGCTTCCAAGCTTGGGTCCACGGCCCGGTCAGTCGTCAGCTTTACGACCGCTTCTCCACGACGCACATGATGTATGACCTTCTTGGTCCTAGCGACATCCGCTCGACCTTCAACCTCGAAGCAATGCCCAAAGACGTTCGCGAGCACATTGATGAGGTGCTCGAAGCCTACGCCCGCTTCTCTGGCCCTCAATTGGAAGATATGACCCACGACGAGGCCCCTTGGATTCAAGCCCGAGGCGACCGCAAGCCCTCCGAACGCTGCGAGACTGAGATCGACGAGGCTTTGATGGGCTCGTTTTACAGGAAGTTGCTCGAAGAAGCCGATGCATGAGTATCGGGTCCGTCGCAGCTAGACAGGCTGCAAAGCATGAGCCTGATCCGCAGGCTGAAAAAGTCCGCACGATAACGAAAACCAAGCCACCCCGGAATCAACGCTGGTCGTTCTCGTTTCGTTATTTCTCTGAAATAAAGAATTTCGGCCTTGACTCGGGTCAGGTTGATAAAAAATGGACTTTGTCGGTCATCTACCGACTACAAGAACTCTCTAAGCTAACGATTTCCGAGGTTACCGAAAACCGCGACATCGTCGAGGGATCAATGCGCATCCACAATATCAATTGGAGTGCGAAGAGTGTCCCGATAAAACGATCTGACCTAAATTGGATCGATAAGGATTACCTGAATAACGAAGAAGAATTCCCGATCATGCAAATAGCCGTCTCGCGAGCGGAGGGAAGGCTGGTCGGCTTCTTCGACGAACAAAACGCTTTTCAGATTGTCCTGCTAGACCCGCTTCACAATGCCCAGCCATCGAAATACAACGGCTACAAAGTCAGACTGTGCAAGCCTCTCGGTTGCGAATTGAGCACCGTCATGCATGAAGCAAAAAAGGCTGTGGAGAAGATCGCGAACCGCGAATGCAATTGCTCTGCTGACTTGGAAGGGGCGTTAGATTGGACGAACCGCAAATTCGGTTCCGCATTGGTTATACCGTCATCCGATGACGGCATAGTGAAGGAGGCGGATGCCCTGATTGAAATGGAACTCGCGGAAGGATACGAACAAATTGTTCGCGCTGGCATTGAAGTGCTGCTCAATCCCCCGGCTCCTCCTGCTGGTGGGGCCGAAAGTGAGGAGCCGCGCTAGAATGAACGGAAATTAGCCTCGTGCCATGGTGGCAGGGGGTCCAAAATGGTGGTCCATTTTTTTGGACAGGCAAAAAGGGCAGAGGCCTTGTGTGGAGCGGCTTTCAGGGAATTGGGCGAAGAGTCTGCCCATCACCACCAAGTAAAATCAGTCAGGCCACTCTCCGGGGTGGCCTTTTTGCGTGTGCGCCCGGCCGGGCGCACTCACTTGCAGGATATGCCGCCCCGCCTGACGGGTTGCGGCTGACGTTTTCTTCCTTCAGTTTCGCAGCCCCACCACGGGCCGGCCCCTCTGGGCCAGGTCTCCCGGCAAGACCGGATACGCGGAGCAAAAATGTCCAAACACAAAAAACAACAGCATGTCATTACTCACCCACTTTGGCTGTGTGGTGACACCCACGGATGTTTCGATCATGTGGTCGAGCACTTTTTGAATGCTCGACGTGACGGAGTCACGCCACACCTTGTCTTTCTCGGCGACATGGAATGCGCCCAGGCGTTTGATCTGGAACTTCAGGAAATCCGGGAGATTACCGATGTCTGGTTCATCCACGGCAATCACGATACCGATACAAGCCAAGCCTGGAATGCCTTGGCTTCAAGTGCCTGGGCTGACAAGAACCTTCACGGTTATGTGAAAGAAATCAGTGGCAGGTCGGTGGCCGGCCTGGGAGGGGTTTTCCGTTCATCGATCTGGGCACCACCCGCGCCCCCTGTATTTGCTTTTTACCAAGCCTTTCGTCGAGACTTGCTGACGCGCAGGCCACCCAAAGATTGGGGCTTGAAGGAAACGAAGAAAGAGCGACAGCATTTCAGCACCATTTTCCCGGATGTCTACTCCCGACTCATGACCTGCCGCGCCCAGGTGCTGGTGACGCATGAAGCGCCCTCCTGCCACGCCTACGGCTGGCAGGCCATCGATAACCTGGCGGTAAGCCTGGGGGTGTCCTATGTTTTGCACGGCCACCTGCATGAAACCCGGATCTATCCGCGACAGGGAACATGTCAAGTAGTGGGGGTCGGGTATCGCGGCATCGTCTCACTGGAAACCGATGACAGCATTTCGGTGATCCGGGCGGGCGACTATGATGCTACCGGCGGATTGAACGAGCAGGAGGTGGAAAGCGAATAGCGCCATGGGGGTCTGCCCCCTTTTCTCGCGGGGACGGCGAGGCATGGTCAGTCGGCGAGCGGAACCGAGCGGTCATAGAGCGTCTCGGGAGCGATGTCGATATCGCCCGGCCAGCACACGGTATCGAAAGCGACGAAAGCCTGCCTGAATTTCACCGGGTCCTTCAAGCGGGTAAATACACCGCGATCCAGATAGGGCTTTGCATCGAATAAGCGGTGAGTGCCGTCATCGAACCACAGCTCCAGGCTGAAATCGTCTTTGGGGACAACGCGAATAACCGACTCCATGCTCCCTCCTTAGCGCAATGGATCAACCGGGAACAGCGACTGGCCGTTAATCGCCAGTTCCCAATCCGCCATCAGGTCTTCGCGACGGATTTCGATTCATGCCTGTACCAGCCTCGCCTTGGATGGCGGAATCTCACCACTCAACAGCGCTCCGTCGAGAATCGAAAAGGATGAATCCTATCCTTGGTATTTCGCATGTATGTGCGGCAGGCTATGCCGCTCATCGTCATAAAAGTAAAGGCTGATGATGATGCCGTAGAACATGCTGATGGCAGGCATAGCGAGTGCTCCGCGCATTAGATGGATGCATTGTAGCCAATTTTATTGACCCTGCCCCCTTTGACCCTGCCCCCCTTGACCCTGCCCCGGATGGCACCATCATTGGTGCCATCGATAACCCGCCGCAGATTGATGGTGTTTGGCATGAAACTCATCCTGTTCGTTGTGGTGACTGGCTGCGCCCTGATCTATGGCGGGTTGGCGGGCGCCTGGCTGGGGTGGGGCACCTTGCTGTCCGCGCTGGCCGTGGGGGCGGTACTGGGCCTGGTCGAAACCTGCTGCAAGCCCAAGCGCCGGTAATCATTCCCCCCTCTGGCTCTCCTCGATTTCATCCAGGGCGGCCTGGAACACCCCCCGGGGGTAATCCCAGGCGTGGGCATGCCCCAGGCGGATCAGAGCACTGACGGTTCGGGAAAGCCCTGCTGCGCCACGGCCCGGCCCACTTTCACAAGACGTTCCCGCATCCCGAAAAAATCCGCATTCACCTCACGGCACTTGCTCTCCAGATAGCGCAGCTGACTGGGCGTCAGCCCGCCCATCTCATCAGCATAAAGGGGGCTGCCCTCTTTTATTGCTTGCGGGTCAGCCGCGCCACATTGGCGGGCGTCGGCTCCGGCGAGGTCGGCATCGTGGCCGCATCGAGCACTACCCCGGAAAGGCCTGGCCTGATAGATTGCAACCTTTGCCACTGAAGCCGACTTTATGCGACTCGACCAACCCTCACTGGATCGCTTCCATGACTGAACCATGGGTGTCCGTGGACCAGATTGCCGGGCACCTTGGGGTGACGCGTGATTCGATCTTCCGCTGGATCGACCGCAAGGGTCTGCCGGCACACCGGGTGGGTCGCCTGTGGAAATTCAAGGTTTCCGAGGTGGATGAGTGGGTACGCGGCGGTGGCGCGGATGAAGAAAAAAACATGGCGATGCTGCCCCGTCATCGTCGCGAAAAAAATAGAGGGATGGCCTGAATGCCCACACTCAACTGGATCGGCAAGGAAGCCGTCGTCAAACACCATAAAGATGTGCCGTTTCGCCTGCTGGAGCCAGCGCCCGAGTTGTCTTGCGGCGATGCCAGCAGCGGCAACCTGATCGTGCAGGGCGACAACCTGCACGCCCTCAAGGCCCTGCTGCCGCGCTACGCCGGCCAGGTGAAGTGCATCTACATCGACCCGCCCTACAACACCGGCAACGAGGGCTGGGTCTACAACGACAACGTCAACAGCCCGGAAATCCGCAAGTGGCTGGGCGAGGTGGTGGGCAAGGAAGGCGAAACGCTGGACCGGCACGACCGCTGGCTGTGCATGATGTACCCGCGCCTGGTGCTGCTGAAGCAGTTTCTAAGTGACGATGGCGTGATTCTTATGTCTCTCGATGGCAACGAACATCGGTATGCCGAGGTTTTACTCGACGAGATTTTCGGTGCTACGAATCGCATTGAAACTTTCGTCTGGAAAAAGAGCTATGGCGGCGGTGCGAAGTCAAAGCAGGTTGTTAACCTGCACGAGTATGTCCTTTGCTTCGCGCGCAATAAGGAGCGGATCGGTGAAATCGAGCTTCCGCCGAGTGACGATGTAAAGCGCTACTACAAGTTTCAGGACGAAAAATTTGAGTCCAGGGGACCATTCCGCTTGCAGCCCCTCGCAACAAATAGCATGGATGCACGTCCGAACCTTCGCTATGCAATACCTTTCGACGGTGAGGAAATCTGGCCCGAGAAGCAATGGCAGTGGTCGAAAGATCGCGCCTTAGCTGCCTTAAATGCGAACGAACTTGTCATCAAGAAGGTCCGTGGGCGCTACTCAGTAAATTACAAACAATACCTTCGCGACGCTGATGGTGATGAGCGCGGATCGAAGCTCTACTCAATCATTGAGTCGATCTACACACAGCAGGGAACAAACGAACTGAAAGCCATGTTTGGCGACGGAAAAACGTTTGACTTTCCCAAACCGCCTGCGTTAGTTGAGCGGTTCATTCAAGCATTTACTCATCCCGAATCCATCGTTATGGATAGCTTTGCAGGCTCCGGCACCACGGGCCACGCGGTGCTTTCAGCGAACTCCAAGGATGGGGGCCGTCGTCGTTTCATCCTCGTGGAAATGGATGAAAACATTGCCCAGAACGTCACCCACGAGCGTGTCAAACGGGTGGCCGCAGGCTATACCAACGCCAAGGGCCAAGCCGTCGCGGGCCTCGGCGGTGGCTTTCAGTTCTGCCGCCTGTCCGCCGAGCCGCTGTTTGATGCCGACGGCCAGATCCGCAGCGACGTGACATTCGCCCAACTGGCCGAGTTCGTCTGGTTTGCCGAAACCGGCAGCGGCTTCTCTGGCAAAGCCGATTCCCCCTTGCTGGGCATCCACGAAGGCCGCGCCATCTATCTGCTCTACAACGGCATCCTCAAGGACCGCTCGGTCGCGGGCGGCAACGTGCTCACCGGCCCGGTGTTCGACGTGCTGCCCAAATTCGCCGGCCCGAAAGTGATCTACGCCGCCGCCAACCGCATGGGCAGCCGCGCACTGCGTGAGGGCATCACCTTCAAGCAGACCCCTTACGCGCTGGAGGTGTGAGTGATGAGTGATGGTCAATGTCTGGGCGCTGTACAACAACGCTGGGGAGAATCCGGCACTACTGGACTGGAGCGAGCAATGAATACCAAAACCATTGACCAGGCGAGTACTGCCGATCTACGCAGCTCATGGGTGGCATTGCAGCGGGCCGCGCAGCGCGCCCGTGAGCTGGCAGCCCAGACCGGCACCGAATTGGTGGTGAGTCGAAACTGCGTCATAGAGCGCATCAAACCTCAGCCCGACACGGCCAGTCATCGGGCGCAGGAAACGCCGGCGCAATACAAGGACGCACCATGAGTGCATTCGCCCCGAAAATCTATCAACAGCAGGTGCTCGACAGCGTGGAGGCCTATTTCAAGGCCTGCCACGAGCTGCCGTCGCCTTCGCTTGCGTTCACCGCCACTACTGAACGCCTGTGGGGACGCGGCAATCCGTACCACCCGCTGTCGGGCTTTCCGGCCGATATGCCGTACTTTTGCCTGCGCGTGCCCACCGGCGGCGGCAAGACCTGGCTGGCGGCCAAAAGCGTGGCATGGGTCAACACCCACCTGCTGCGCTGCGAATACAGCGTGATTTTGTGGCTGGTGCCCAGTAAACCCATCCGCGAGCAGACCCTCAAGGCGCTGAAGGATCGCCGCCACCCCTATCACGCCGCGCTGCGCGAGGCGGGGCCGATCACGGTGCTCGATCTCGAAGAAGCCAAGAGCGTGACACGCGCCACGCTGGACACTTCGACCACGGTGATTGTCGCCACGCGGCAGGCGTTTCAGGTGGAAGAGGAAGAGTGCCGCAAGGTGTACCAGTCCAGCGGCGCGCTGATGCATCACTTCGACAACCTCTCACCCGCGCAGCGCGATGAATTGCTCACCGATGGCGAAG
Organism: Azovibrio sp.; assembly: GCF_049658005.1. Lineage (NCBI taxonomy): Bacteria > Pseudomonadati > Pseudomonadota > Betaproteobacteria > Rhodocyclales > Rhodocyclaceae > Azovibrio > Azovibrio sp. The sequence continues at coordinate 41,094 of NZ_JBASOH010000135.1, forward strand.
GCAGCGAGCGCAGCACGCCGTATTCGCTGGCCAACGTGCTGCGCCTGCGCCGGCCGTTCGTGGTGGTGGATGAGGCGCACAACAGCCGCACCGAACTCGCCTTCGACATGCTGGCGCGCTTTCGCCCCAGCGGGGTGATGGAGCTGACCGCCACGCCCGACCTCACGCGCACGCCCAGCAACGTGCTGCACAGCGTGTCCGCCGCCGAGTTGAAGGCGGAAGAGATGATCAAGCTGCCGGTGGTGCTGGAAACCGAACCCCACTGGCAGCAGTGTCTGGCCGATGCCATTGGCCGCCGCGATGCGCTGCAGCGGCTGGCGGATGAAGAACGTCGCACGGGGGCGGCCTATCTGCGCCCGCTGGTGCTGATTCAGTCGGAGCCGCGCCGCACCGGCATCGAGACGCTGGATTTCGAGCGCGTGAAGAACGAGCTGATCACCCACCACGGCATTCCCGCCAATGAGATCGTGGTGGCCACCGGCGAGGAAAAGGGGCTGGAGAGAATCGACGCCGATTACCAGCTGGGCATTGCCGACCCGGCCTGCCCGGTGAAGTTCGTCATCACCCAGAAGGCGCTGGCCGAGGGCTGGGACTGCCCGTTTGCCTACATTCTGGTGAGCATGGCCTCGCTGTCATCGGCCACGGTGGTGGAGCAGTTGCTCGGGCGTGTGTTGCGCCAACCCGGCGCCAGCCATCGGCAGGCCAAGGCCTTGAACCAGTCTTATGCCTTCGTGGTGTCGCGCCACTTTGCCGAGACGGCCGCTGCGCTGCGGGATCGCCTGGTGGCCGGTGCCGGCTTCGAGCGACGCGAAGTCGCCGAGTTCGTCACCGCCGCGCTGCCTGAGCAGGCGCGGCTGGACCTGGAGGGCCACGCCGGGCGCGTGGTCGTTCGGCCGGTGGCGATTGCCTTGTCCGAAAAACCCGATCTGACCAGCGTGCCGAAGCCGGTGCGTGACAAGGTGAGCTGGGACGGCAAGCGGGGTACGCTGACGATCAGCACGCCGCTCACGGAAGATGAGGCCGAAGTGCTCAAGGCCTCGGTCACCTCCGAAACCGCTGCGGCGGCGATTGTGGAAGCCGCCGAAGTCAGCCGCACCACGGCGATCGAGTTCTTCCAGACGCCGGCCGAACTGGGCGAGCGCTTCCGGGTGCCGCAACTGGCCTTGCGCGTGCAGGGCCAACAAGCCGAGCTGGCGCTGTTCGATGACCCGGAGGTGCTGGAGTACCCGTGGGACCTTTCGCCCTACGATGCCGCGCCGACAGCCGATGACCTGGCGGCCCTGGGCGCGGCGCTGAAAGTATCGGAAGGCGGCGAGATCGACATCGACGCGGGCGGCCACGTGGTGTCGCGCTTTCTGCCCGAATTGCAGCGCGATCTGGGCCTCGTCTATCCACCGGAGCACTGGGATGAAGTGCGCCTTGCGACCTGGCTGTGCCGCAACCTGCCCGAGCCGTCGCTGACCCACCAAGCCAAGCAGGCCTTTGTCGCGGCGTGGCTTTCCGACTTGCTGCGCCGGGAAGGTTTCACACTGGCGCGCGCCAACCTGCAAAAGTTTCTGATCCGCAACCTGCTCGAGGCGCGCATTCGTGAACTGCGCAAGCAGGCCGTTGGCAAGGCGTTCCAGCAGGCGCTGTTTGGTGACGATGCGGCTGCGCGCGTGGCGGTGACCGATCAATACGCCTTCGAGTTTCATTCCCAGGCCTATGCCCCCAGCCGTGACTACGACGGGCGCTTCGGGCATTTCGATTTCCGCAAGCATTTCTATGGGCGCATGGGCGACTTCGACAGCAAGGAAGAGTTCGAATGCGCCTGCCAGCTGGACATGTGGGCGCAGCAGGGCCGCATCCAGTTCTGGGTGCGCAACCTGGTGCGGCGCGAAGGCTGCTCGTTCTTCTTGCAGAAGGCCGATGGCCGCTTCTACCCGGACTTTCTCTGCCAGTTGCCCGGTTCGGCAGGCCAGGCGGGGCCGGTTCTGGCGGTGGAATATAAGGGCGCGGATCGCTGGGCCGGCGCAGAGGATGACCGTCTGATCGGCGGCCTGTGGGCCAATCTGTCCGAGGGCCGTTGCCGCTTCGTGATGGTCAAGGACAAGCGCTGGGATTGGATCGAGGAGAAGCTGAAATGAGCGACTTCCAGCCGCAGTACGCCCGGTGGGATGAATTCCTGTCGGTTTGGCCGGCATCGCGGCTGGCGACCATGACGCTGGACGAATACAGCCTGGCGGGATCGAAGGATAGTTTCACCTACTGGATCGAATCGCGGCTCGACGAACTGGGCAGCATCTGGGGCGGCTCGGCGTTCAAGTTCGGCGTGTTCTCGCGCAAGGACACCGAGGCGAAAACAAACGACGGCAAGTTGAGCTACTCCGATACCCACGGTTGGTATTCATCGCTGGGCGCGACGGCGCAAGAAGCCTTCGAGCAGGTGCGCGGCTTTGTGGTGCAGGTGGCGACGCTGGCGGCGCAGGGGGATCTTGACGCCATCGAAGCCTTCGAGCATTTGGGCGAGGCGTTCAAATGGAAGATCGCCTTTCACTACCAGAATCGGCAAGCCCCGGTCATCGTGGACATCTTCAAGCGGGCGCCGCTGGCAGCTTTCGTCGGCGGCACCGTGAGCCAGAGCATGGCCGCCTTGCAGAAGGCGACGCTGGCCAGACGTCCGGTCGACCTTGGCATCCTGGAGTTCGGGCATCAGGTCTGGGAGGCGTGGAGCCAGAAGAATCTGGCGATCTGGAAGCTCTCGCACGGCAACTCGCCCAATTTCACCGATGCCGAGCGTCAGCACTATCTGGACGGCCAATGGGCGGTGATGCACCGCGACACCGGCAAGGAGCAGGGCAAGAGGTTTGCCGAAGCGCCGGTGGGTACGCTGTTCTTCCTGTGCCACGGCAACAGCCCGCAGCGCATCGGCCAGTTCACGTCGGCTGCCATGCCTTGCGCCAAGGGTGACGGCTGGTTGCAGCGCAGCTATCGGGTGCTGAAACCTGCAAATCGCACGGATCGCTACACCGCCAATTCCAAATACTGGTCGCCGCAAGGCAACACGACCTTCTGGCAGGTGGGCGCGGACGATCTGCCGGAGCTTGAATCGACCTTGCTCAAGCCGTTCTTCGGCACGGACTTGGCAGAAGTGGCCGCGCTGGCCGGCGAGCCGATAGCAGCGGCCGGCCTGGGCGACGGGGCCGCGCCGCCATCTGAACCCACCCCGGTTGCGGGCAGCAAAAAGTCCACAACCACTTGCTTCAACCGCATCTACTACGGCCCGCCCGGCACCGGTAAAACCTACACGCTGATGCAACTGCTCAAGCGCGATTACGAGCCGCAGGCCGCATCCATCGCCATCGAAGAATGGCGCTCCCAGATCATCGCCGAGAAGGTCGCGGTGCTGAAGTGGTGGGAGGGAATCGCGGCGGCACTGTATGACTTGGGCGGCAGCGCCAAGGTGCCTGAGCTGGTTGAGCACCGATTCATTCAGACCATTGCGCAAGCCAAAGGGCGGGTATCAGGCATTAGCGCAACGCTCTGGGGTACCCTGCAGCATCACACTGTCCTTGAGTCGAACACTGTCAATATCAAACTGCGTATGGGACCCGCCATCTTCGATAAAGCTGCCGATTCGGTGTGGCAGTTCGCCGGCGATTGGCAGGACGCTTGCGCCGACTTGATCACACTGGTCGAGCAGCTCAAGGCGGGCCAGCAGGACGCCGCCACGGTGCAGCGCTACAGCTTCGTGACCTTCCATCAGTCCTACGGCTATGAAGAATTCGTTGAGGGATTGCGCCCCGTGCTGAACGGCGATGCCGAGGCGGGGGAAGTGGAGTATGAAATTCGCCCCGGCGTGTTCAAGGAACTGTGCCGCAAGGCGCGACAGGCCCCCGACCAACGCTTCGCGATGGTGATCGATGAAATCAACCGGGGCTATATCAGCAAGATTTTTGGTGAACTGATCACCCTGATCGAGCCGGACAAGCGCGACCCACTCGATGGCAGCAAGCCGCCCATCGAACTGACGCTGGCTTATTCGGGTGAGAAGTTTTCGGTGCCTGCCAATGTGGACATCATCGGCACGATGAACACGGCGGACCGTTCGCTGGCCTTGCTGGACACGGCGCTGCGCCGACGCTTCGACTTCGTGCCGCTGCTGCCCGACACCCGCGCCGTGAAAGATGTGGATGAGCCGCACAGCGCGCCACTGGCGGGCCTGGTAGTCAGCACTTCCGCCGGCGCGATCGATGTCCGCCTGATGCTAGAGCGCATCAACGAACGCATCGAAGCCCTGTACGACCGCGACCACTGCATCGGCCACGCCTATCTCACGGCACTGACGGGAGTGGATGATGGCGAGGCCCGCTTTGAAAAAATGGCCGGCATCTTCCGCCATCGCATCGTGCCCTTGCTGGAGGAGTACTTTTTTGAGGATTGGCGCAAGATCCGGCTGGTACTGGGCGACAACCAGAAGCCCGAAGCGGCCCAGTTCATCACCGGGAGCGATGCCCACGAACAGGACTTGAGTGATTTATTCGGCAACGACCACGGCCTGGACTGCTACGCCACCAAGCGCCGCTATCAAGCCCAGCCGTCAGCGTTTGCCAACCCCGCCGCGTACCTTGGCATCTACCAGTCCTGGGCTTGAGGGGCAGATCAATGTCAGGCACCACGATCCACGAATTTGATGCGCTGGCGGCTGCCGCCCCTGGTGTGGTTGATACCGCAGGACTGCGTTCGGTGCCGCCGCAGGTGTTTGCCTGGCTGGAGTCCCAGGCGCTGCGCGTGGCCGAAGCGGGCGAAACCGCGTGGCTGAGACTGTCTCAACGGCGAGGTCGACGCGCCGTGCAGGTGGCCAGTTTCGTGGGCGTGATCCGGGCACCGGATGGGTATCAGATCGAGGTCCTGCCCAAAGTCGCCAAGGCCATCGGCGGCGGGGATGGAGAGGCGCGTGAGCTGCTGATCGAAATGCTGCGCTGCCTGGGTGGCTTTCGCCATATCCAGACCGACAGCGCCAAGCTGGCGGCTGCCCGCATGCCGTTACTCGAGGTGTTCATCGGTGAGTTCCTGCGCGCCGTGGAACACCTTGTCAAACGCGGCCTGCGCAGTGATTACAACCCGCAGCAAGACAACCTGTTTGCCTTGCGCGGCAAGCTGCAGATGGCAACGCACCTGCGGCATAACCTGTGCCGGCGCGACCGCTTCTTTGCGGAGTTCGACGAGTTTTCCCCCGACCGGCCGGAGAACCGGCTGTTGCACGCGGCATTACGGCGCGCGCTGGCCTGGACAGCCTCGCAGACCCATCAGCAACTGGCGCGCGAACTGTGCTTCGTGTTTGCCGAGGTACCGATGTCCCCGCATCCTTCGACGGAATTTCAGCGCGTCCGCCGGGATCGCGGCATGGCGCATTACGACGGGGCGCTGGCGTGGGCGCGGTTGATTCTGGAAGATGAATCGCCACTCACGGGCGCAGGCGACCATCGTGCGCCATCCCTGCTGTTCCCGATGGAGGCGGTATTCGAGGCCTTCGTCGCCAAGCACCTTGCCCGGCAACTTGGGCAGGGATTCACACTGCACACGCAAGCTCGCAGCCTGGCGCTGGTCCGGCATCTTGAGAAAGATTGGTTCCGTCTCAAACCCGATCTGCTGGTGCAGGCAGCAAAGGTCAATCGTCTGGTGCTGGACACCAAGTGGAAACTGATCGACGGCCAGCAAGCCACGAGTCCGGAGAAATACGGGCTGGACCAAGGGGACTTTTATCAACTCCACGCTTATGGCCAGAACTATCTCGACGGCGAGGGTGATGTGGTGTTGATCTACCCGAAAACGGACGCTTTCCACAAGGCGCTGCCGGTGTTCGAATTTCCGAAATCGTCAGGACTGCGGTTGTGGGTATTGCCGTTCTGCTTGCGGGACAAGCGATTGTTGTTGCCGGAGGGCGGCAGTCTCGATGCGTACTTCGTCCCCTCGCCACCGGTGAATCGAGTGCCCCACGAAATTGCGAACCAACCCAGGGCGGTGGCCTGACATGACCAGGCTCCCCCATCAACCTCACCGACCTGCTGCGCCAGCGTACGGTCGAAGCGAAAGGCGGAATCGAACCGGAACTGCTCAGCCTGACGGCACAGTTGCCGTGGGATGATCGCTTTAACCAGCAGGCAAAACTGAGCGATTTATCCAAACCGCTGATGCTTGAGTATTTGCGCGAGGTGAGCAGCGCCTTGGCCGACGATGCCGATGAGATGTCTGTGAAAGCGCTGGCGCACCAGATATTTCACCGGGACCATGAAGGCTGGCGACCTGCTGCGGGTGGGCAAATGTGCCGAATGCCACGTTGACGTGGCGCGAGAACTCGTGAGCTCGTGAGCTCATGAGCACGTCGCCGCAGCAACCCGCGCTAGTGCTCATGGGCCCCGACAGCGAGTTGTCCGGTCGTCAGCGAGTTGTCCGGTCGTCAGCGAGTTGTCTGGTCGTCAACTGCCAGCCACCGGAATTTCGCGGTAAACGCTCGAAGCCCCGCCCGTCTTGGCCTTGTCATATCCGGGGCCGGAACGGCGAAGGATGCAGGGTTCAGAGAAAGGGGGGCGTCCCGTCAGGGGTGAATCATGCGTTTGCCGTCCCATCTGCGCCTCTTCCGGTGCGGGGTCTATCCGTTTTGCCTTGTGCTGCCTGATGCGAGGTTGGCGGAATCCGGCTTTGAAACACGATCGTGAATTTACGCGATTAGACGCTAGAATGCGGCAAAGCAATGTTTTTGATTCTTGCATGCATTGTGATTGCCACATGAAGGGCATGGCTCGCACTTTGGAGCAGGTGAGTGAAAGCAGACAAAGCCATCGCGACTTACCGGCGCATGCGGGCGCAGCCACTGTGGCGCCTGCTTGCCTCGACGACCGGGCCTACCGTCATTGGCCTGCTTCAAGCCCATCTGTATGAGGGCGAGCGCAGCCTTCCTGCCTCCATTTTTCACGAACGCATCGCAAGGGACCTGGAAGAGCTGCGTGCCCAGGGCGAAGACTTTCCCCAAACGGCGCAGGCGTATGTCGCCAGCTGGCTCGCCGATGGGTTCCTGGAGCGACGTTTCCCGGCGGGGGCTTCAGAAGAGGAATATGAACTCTCCACGGCGGCCGTCGAAGCCATTCGGTTTGTCTCTGGCCTTGAGCAGCCGCACTCCGCCGCGACCGAAAGCCGCCTGACGCTCGTCATCGAGGCCTTGGCCCGGCTTGCCGAAGACACCGACACCGACAAGTTCCGCCGCATCGACCGGCTCATGGCCGAGCAAGCCCGCATCGACAAGGAGATTGACGCCATCCAGAAGGGGCAGATGCGCGTGCTGCCCCATGCAACGGCGCTCGAGCGCACGCGGGAGATCATCACGCTGGCCGACGATCTGGCCGGTGATTTCCGCCGTGTCCGCGATCAGTTCGACCAGCTCAATCGCGATCTTCGTGAACGCATCATGGACAACGATGGCAATCGTGGAGATGTGCTGGATTCGCTGTTCGCCGGAATCGACTTGATTTCGGAGAGTGACGCCGGAAGGACGTTCTCCGCTTTCTGGCGCTTGCTGACGGACCCGGAACAGGCCGCCACGCTTGACCAGGCGCTGGAGGGCGTCATGTCGCGGGAGTTCGTGGGCCAGCTCGAAGCCCGGGAGCGACGATTCCTTCTGCGGCTGACGCGCACCCTTCTCGAGCAGGGCGGCATGGTTCACGAGGTGCTCCAGAGCTTCGCGCGCAGCCTGAAGCACTTCGTCCAGAGTCGTGAATACCTCGAGCAGCGCCGACTCAACCATCTGCTCAAGGACGCCCAGCGCGCAGCACTGGCCCTGAAGAACGAAGTCAAGGCTACCGAAACCCTGCAATACACGCTGGAACTCACGAGCAGTCGTTTGCGCTCCTTGTCCCAATGGGTGCTGCATGATCCCTCTCTGCAAGCCTTGCCCGGCCAGATGGCGAAAGGGGATGCGCCGCCCATCGACCTGGAGTCCGTGAGCGAACTGGTCGCCCAGTCCGAGATCGACTTTCGCACCCTGAAGGCCAACGTGCTGGCAGTCCTGGAGCAACGCGCCCAGGCATCGATTGCCGACGTGCTGGAGCAGTTCCCCGCTGCACAGGGGCTGGGCAGCGTCGTCGGCCTGCTGGCCTTGGGCAGTCGGCATGGGTTCAAGGCCGACCACAGTGAAACCGTAGGCTGGCTTGGCGGCGACGACGAGCGTCGTAGCGCCCGAATTCCAAAGATCTTCTTTTTGAGGGAGCGGGCCAATGAACTGGTCTGAGAACATTGAGTCGGCAATGCCCGCCGAGGCACAAGCGCCAGATGCTGCGGCTCAGGCACCGGCCAACACCCTGTTCCTGGGCGACAGCGGCGAGTTGGCACTGGAGACCCGGCGCGCCCTGGTGCAACTGCTGGCAGGGCCATCGCTCGACGGGCGCCGGCATCCAAAACTCTGGCCGATCCTGGTGCGAGACGAAGCGGTGATCCGTCGTCGGCTTGCCGAACTGTTTCTCGAACTCGTCATCGACCGCGATATTCAAGTGGCTTTCACGCGCCAGGCCGATACCGGCGACCTCGAAGTGCCACTCCTGCTGCGGCGCGCCCAACTGACCTTCATTGACTCCATTTTGCTGCTCCACCTGCGCCAGCGATTGACCCAGGCGGACTCGCGGGGCGACCGTGCCGTGGTGTCGACAGACGAGATCACCGAGTTTCTCTCCCTCTATGAGCGCGCCGCCAATACCGACCGGGCAGGATTCGTGAAACGGGTTCATGCCTCCATCGAGAAGATCAAGAATCACAGCATCCTGCAGAAAATTCGTTCCAGCGAGGATCGCTTCGAGATTTCGCCGACCTTGAAGCTGCTCTTCTCGGCAGAGGAAATACAAGCGCTGACGCAGCTGTATCAGCGCATGGCGGCCTTCGATGCGCCAGCGCAACGGGTTCAGATTGATGCCGATGAAGAGGCCGAGCAATGATCCCGGAACCCCGGACTGCCTCCTTGTTTGCCCGCGAGCAGTTCCGGATGACCCGCCTGCAGGTGTACAACTGGGGCACTTTTTCCGGTCTGCATGACGTACCGATCAGCGAGCGGGGCTTTCTGTTTGTCGGTCGCTCAGGGGCTGGAAAGTCGACACTGCTCGATGCTTTTTCGGCTTTGCTGACACCGCCGCGCTGGATCGACTTCAACGCGGCCGCACGCGAGGCGGACCGCAGCGGTCGTGACCGAAACCTCGTCACCTACATCCGTGGCGCATGGGCGGAACAAAAGGATGGGGAGTCGGGTGAGATTGCCACCCGCTACCTGCGCTCGGGGACCACATGGTCAGCCTTGGCGCTGAGCTACCAGAACGCCTTGGGCCAGGTCGTGGTGCTGGTTCAGGTGTTCTGGCTGCGCGGCAATGCGAACGGGAGCGCCGACGTCAAACGCCACTATCTCGTCCTGGAGCGGGCCTTTGATCTGCGCGAGCTGGAGGACTTCGGCCAATCCAACTTCGACATCCGGAAGCTCAAGCAGTCTTTCCCTGAGGCGTTTGCCCGCGACGAGTTTCGTCCCTATTGCGAACGGTTCTGCCGCCTGCTCGGCATCGAGAGCGAAATGGCGCTGCGTTTGCTGCACAAAACCCAGTCGGCCAAGAACCTCGGCGACCTCAATACCTTCCTGCGCGACTTCATGCTCGACAGGCCCGGGACTTTCGAGGTGGCGGATCGCCTGGTCAGCGAATTTGGCGAACTCAATGCGGCCCACCAGGCAGTCGTCACGGCCCGCGAGCAGGTTCAAACGCTCGCGCCAGCGCGGGAGCAGCATCAGCGCAGGGAATCCTTGATGCTGCAGCGCAATGGTCTGGATGAGCTTCGGCTGGGCGTGGATGGCTACCGGGAAACCCGCCGCATTGAGCTCCTCAAGGAGCACGTGGCATCCCTAGAAGTGCAAGCCAGTGGCTCGGAAGGTGAAGTGGGGCGACGCCAAAGCACCCTGGATAACCACGCCACGACCTTGCGCGATCTGGAGCGGCAGCACCGCGAAGCAGGCGGCGATCAGATCGAGCAATGGGAAGCCGAGAAATCCGGGCTGGAGGGCCAGCGCACAGATCGCCTGCGCAAACGCGGTCAGGCCGAAGAGGCGTGCAAGAAGCTGGGCTGGAGCCTCCCGGATTCGCCACAGGCCTTCGCGGAACTGTTGGGCAGCGCGCGGCAGGAAGTCGAAAACTGGGAGCAGCGCAGCAACGATAGCCGCGCCGAGCAGTTCCGCCTGGCCGGTGAAAAAAGGGACGCTGAGGCCGCATTTTCGCAAGCAGTGAAAGAGGTGGAGGCACTGCAGCGCCAGCCATCGAACATTCCGGCGGACATGCTGGAAATGCGTCGAGACATCGCCGCCGCCATCGGAATCTCGGAGTCGGCACTACCCTTTGTCGGCGAACTCGTCGAGGTGAAGCCTGATGAGGCCGAATGGCAGGGGGCCATCGAGCGCGTACTGCACGGCTTTGCGCTTTCACTCCTGGTGGACGAGCGCCAGTATTCGGCGCTGGCCAATCACATCAACACCACCCATCTTGGCCAGCGCCTGGTGTATTACCGGACTGGCCGCCCGGAGACCTGGCAGGCCAAGCCTATTGGGGTCAATTCGCTCGTCCTCAAGCTGAACGTCAAGGAGGGGACGTATGCCGACTGGCTCCAGGCCGAGCTACGGCAACGCTTCGATTACGGGTGCGTCGATTCCATTCAGTCGTTCAGGAGTGCTGATCGCGCCATCACCCGCGAGGGCCAGGTCAAGCACAGCAAAACCCGGCACGAGAAAGACGACCGTAGAAAGGTCGGCGACCGACGCAACTGGGTGCTCGGATTTGATAACCGGGAGAAGCTTGCGCTCTTTCAAGCTCAGGCCCAGGAGCTGGCTGCCACGATTGCGCGCCTCGGCGGGGAGATCGACAAGCTCGCCGACCAGGACAAGAATCGTGCGGCCCGAGCCATGCAGTGCCAGACTCTGGTGAATCTCCAGTGGCAGGAAATAGATGTTCTCCCCTTGCTGGATCGCATCTCCACCATTGAGCGGCAGATCCGCGAAGCGCGCGAGGGCAACACCACCCTGCTGCACATCAGTGCGCAGATCGGTGAACAAAAGAAACTCGTCGATGAAGCTGACAAGGAGCTTCGGCAGGCAATGCGTGCGCACGATTCGATTGTTGACCAGATCAAGACCAGCACCCAGAAACTGGAAGCCCTCCTGCAGGACGCGTCTATCGTGCCCTTGACGCCCCATCAGGTTTCGGGCCTTGACGAGCGCTTCGCCAGGCAGTCAGAGGCAGTCCGGCTCGACAACCTCGACAAGGTGGCAACTTCTGTCGAGCGTGCACTCAATGCGGAGATTGAAGAGGTCAGCCGTGGGATTGGTGCCTGCGAGAAGGAAATGGAAGCGCGCTTTGCCGACTTCAAACGGCAATGGCCGATGGACGCGGGCGACATGGACACGAGTCTTGCCAGCGCGCCAGACTTCTTCGCCAAACTGGTGCGGCTGGAGACCGATGGTCTGCCCGCCTATGAGCAGCGATTCTTTGAATTGCTGCAGAACCAAAGTCACCAGAATCTGGCAGCGCTTTCCACCTACCTGAACGATGCGCGCAAGGCGATCCTGGAACGGATGGATCTGGTCAACGACAGTCTTGGCCAGGTGCCCTTCAACCAGAGCGCCCATCAGCGCACCTATCTCCACATCGACGCCAGCGACCGGCAGCTGGTCGAGGTCAAGGAGTTCAAGCAGGAGATCCAGCAGGCGCTGAGCCATGCATGGACGGAGGAGCGCGAGTTTGCCGAGGCGCGGTTCCTGGCCTTGCGACGACTGGTGGATCGACTCGCCAGTCAGGACCCCGAGCAAAAGCGCTGGCGTGAGACTGTGCTGGACGTTCGACAGCATGTCGAGTTCATCGGGCGGGAGATCGATGAAAGCGGCGTCGAGGTCGAGATCTACCGCAGCGGAGCAGGCAAGTCCGGCGGCCAACGGCAGAAGCTGGCCACCACGTGCCTGGCCGCAGCCCTGCGCTATCAACTGGGCGGAAACGACCACGGCGTGCCGATGTACGCGCCCGTCGTGCTGGATGAAGCCTTCGACAAGGCGGACAACGAGTTCACCGCTTTGGCGATGAACATCTTTACCAATTTCGGATTCCAGATGGTGGTCGCTACGCCGCTGAAGTCCGTCATGACCCTCGAACCCTTCATCGGTGGCGCCTGCTTCGTGGATATCAGCGATCGGCGCGTCTCAGGCGTCCTGCTGATCGAGTATGACGGTGATCGTCAGCGCTTGAAGCTGCCAGAGCACGCACGAGAGGAGGCTGGCGCTGAAGCTTCCTGAAGATGTTCGGCAGTTGCTTGCCCGTCGCTTTCAAAGCAGGCACCGCGAGTGGTTGTGCGGTGATCCGGGCGAGGGCCAATGGCCATTGGAAGTTCCGCTCGGCATACCGACGGAACAGGCTGCGCTGAGGCAGGTCGACGGCGTTCGTGCTTGGGTGGGCGCTTGGCAACATTGGCAAGCCAATACCGTACAAACATCGGGCACCTTGTCCTGGTGTGAGCGGCGGTGGAAAGCGCTTGGCGTCCAGCGACTACCGGAGAAGCTGGCGTTGCGCGGCCCGGAGGACGTTGCCATGTGGATCGGTGAGTCCGCACGATGGGGGCGTGCTCAATCGCGCTACCGGACGCTCACTTTTCGCTGGCCGGTACTGGCGCAGCCGTTGCCGCGGTATTTTGATGTCCTGGCGGACTACGGCGATGCCGATTTTCACCGGCTGGCAGAGATGCTGGATTGGATTGCGAACCATCCACAATCCGACCTCTATCCCCGCCAGCTGCCGGTGTCCGGCCTGGACAGCAAATGGCTCGATGGGCGCAAAGGGCTGCTGACGGATCTGGTGGCCGCAATTCAAGAGGACTCTTCCAGCGACCTGGATTTCTACCAGCGCTGCGGCCTGAAAGCACCTCCACTCCTTGTGCGAATGCGGGTGCTGGATCCGGCGTTGCGAGCCAGGGTCGGTGGCGTGGGTGACATCACTGCCCCCGTGGAAGACCTGGCGGGTCTCAATTTGCCGGTCTCCCATGGGTTCATTGTCGAGAACCTTCAAACCGGACTGGCAATGTCCGACATGCCGGGCGCCGTGGTGTTCATGCGGCTTGGCTATAACGTCGACGTGCTGGCCCGCTTCTCTTGGCTTGCCCGCGCGAAGTGCATCTACTGGGGCGATTTGGACACCCATGGATTTGCCATCCTGCATCGCGCCCGTTCCTACATTCCCGAGTTGCAGTCGGTGCTCATGGACGAAGACACCTTGCTGCAACACAAGACGCTGTGGGTGGATGAATCGGCGCAGCATCCAGCCACGGAACTGACACTCCTGACCGAGCAGGAACAGCAACTCTATTGGAATCTCAAGCAGCAGCGCTGGGGGCAAAACCTGCGCCTGGAGCAAGAACGGATCGACTGGGCTACCGCATGGAGCGCGTTGCAGCGGTCATTGACCCAGGGGCACCTGCCTGCCGCGGTGGTTGCCGATGGCAACACCTGATCAGCACAGCGCGTTCAGCACTTTTCCGGCTTCCGGCCAGGGCGGCCGTGGTTTGCCTGACTGTATCCGGTCGAGTGCCTAGAAGGCGTCGTCGACTGACGGCAGCTGGTTCTCGATCATGGCGCACAGCAGCCCGATGGGGCCACGGTTATCCCGCGTGCGCCGTCATGATTTCGGGCTGTCCAGCTTGGTCGGCATGCGCAGAGCAGTCACTGAAACAGGTTTTGCCCTGGAAGCGCAGCTTGAAAACCCTGATTTGGGGACCTATCACGGCTACCCCATGCCTGGGACGGATCCGCTGTCGCTGGAAGTCATTCGTCGTTGGAGAGGGCTCAATGGCTGATTTGTGCATCAACGCGAAGTGGATGGCATCAACATCCGGAGAACCGGAAGTCATGGCCACGGCAGCCTGGGTGGAGATTCATGTCGATAGCATGGCCCTGACCCGGAACCAGGATGTCTGGGCGGAGACCGTGCGTGACAGCGTCTTGGTCTCAGCCTACCCGCTGGCTATGTGGTTTGCGAGTTCGTGGTGGCGTCTCAATCATGAGCCCCTGCCAACGCAGCAGCCTGGCCATGACTGGCGTATGGCCCATGAGCTTGGTGCAGCCAATCACGGCTTCGTGTGGCCGCGCACCATCTTTATCCCGGATGGTGAGGCAATTCACGTGTGGGCCGGGGCATCGATGACGCCGGATCAGTCAGTGCAGTACCTGCAAGCGCTGGAAGTGCCGAAAATGATCACGTTGACTGGCTTTCAGCAGAGCGTCGAGCGCTTCATCCACAGCGTGCTGGCCCGCTTGGATGCCAAGGGGCTCGCGGGGTCGAATTTGGCGCAGCTGTGGGCCCTCGTGCAGGAAGATTCAGCGGACCCCGAGGGGCTCCGCAGGAGGAAGCTGGAGGCCGAACTGGGATTCGATCCCGAGGAGTGCCCGGAGCAAGCGCTGAACGCGGCATTGCTGTGGGAGAGCCAGGTCGGAGATGCGGCACTGTCAGAGCTGGCGCCGGCGATTGCAGCGTCGGGAGCTACCCCGGATTTGGCGCTCATCGGGCAACTGGCGAGTGCCGGCGGAATAGTTGGCACTCCCGAGATCTCGCCTGACAGCATCGATCATCTGGATCATGGGGCACCTTGGGAGCGTGCGATTCACGACGCTCGTGCGCTTCGGCATAAGATGGGCAATGTCAGCGGCCCAATCCCCGATCGTAGCCTACATGACCTGCTTGGCGTGAGCAGTGAGGCAGCCACCAATTGGTCGGCGCCGGCAGGACGGGCGCCAGTAGCGGTGGCGATACCACTGAACGATCACCAGTTGAAGTTTGTTCCGCGCCGGCGCAACCGTGTCGGGCGGCGCTTCGAGCTAGCACGTTTCTTGGGCGAATACCTCCGTCCCTCGTCCCACGAAGTGCGTTGGCTTGCATCAACCGACCTATCGACTTTCCGTCAAAAGTACCAGCGCGCTTTCGCCGCAGAATTTCTTTGCCCCATCGATTCATTGACGTCCTTTTTGAGCGGCGATTTCTCTTCATACGCCATTGAAGAAGCCGCCGCCGAGTTCGATGTCAGCGAGCAGACGATAACAAGCCTGTTGCTCAACAACGGCTACATTCACCATCATTGGACTGACGGCATGCCGTATCGAATGGTAGCCTGACCTGCTTTCGTGATCTCAAGTTCCGCTTGGGGTCAGAGGCGAGAGAGTTCGCGTTTCCCAACGTAGTAGCCTGATTTAGCTGAAAAATTTTGCCGCCCAGGACGGCTTCGCAAGTACCCGGAAACAAGCCTGTGCTTGTCCCTGCGCCGGCCCCGGCTGCCCCGATCTGCCTCACCACTGATCGATGGGAAGCGGTTTGCCGAAAAAATACCCCTGGAAGTGGCGGCAGCCACGCTCAAAGAGGAAGTCATACTGCGCTTCCGTTTCCACGCCCTCGGCGATGACCTCGAGGCCAAGTGACTTGCTCATGGCCAGTATGGCGCAAACGATAGCAGCATCACTCTGGTTGTTCAGGATGTCGCGAACAAACCCCTGATCGATTTTGAGTTGTGACAACGGCAACCGTTTCAGGTAGGCCAGTGATGAAAACCCGGTGCCAAAATCGTCGAGCGAGAAACTGACACCCAGTTGCTTGATCTCCTGCATCCGTTTCACCGTTTCATTCACGTCGGATAACAGCACGCTCTCTGTCAATTCAAGCTTCAGCCTGCCGGGGTCGATACCGGAACGTTCGATATGCCGGCTCACCTGTTCGGCAAAATCTTTCTGTTTGAACTGGATGGAACTGACGTTCACGGCAATGACCAGTTGGTTTTTATCCGGATCATCCTCCCATGCCTTGATCTGACTGCAAGCCTGGGCCATCACCCAGTTCCCGATGGGGATGATCAATCCACTATCCTCCGCCAGGGGGATGAACTGTGCCGGCGAAACCGGGGCGCCATGCTCAGGCAACCAGCGCAGCAGCGCTTCTGCGCCGACGCGATTGCCATCGCTATCCACCTGAGGCTGGTAGTAGAGGGACAACTCCCCGTTATCCAGTGCCCGGCGCAGTCCCATCGTCATCCTGGCCCGCTCTTCGATTTCCGTCTGCATCACTGGACTGAAAAAGCGGATGGTATTCCGTCCTGAATTCTTGGCCTGATAGAGCGCTACATCCACCTGTTTGATAAGCCCCTCAACCGAGTTTTCTTCTTCCTTGAAGATCGTCACGCCAATACTGGAGGTGGTGTAGTGGGAGAAACCGACGCTCTCGAACACATATTTCCTGGCGATCTCCCCGCGTATCCTTTCCGCCACCTTCATCGCCTGCCTGGTGGCACTGGACTCGTCAGACCCAAGCATCTCGATGATGACGACAAACTCGTCCCCGCCAAACCGGCCAACCGTACCCGTCTCCCCGACGCTGTCCGTGATGCGCTTGGCGACCTCACACAGCAGCAGGTCACCAATGCCGTGCCCTCTGGAATCGTTGAGGTCCTTGAAGTTGTCCAGGTCCAGCATCAACAGTGCGGCGTATTGCTTGTGCCTGACGCTGTTTGCCAGAGCCTCTTCCAGGTGGTCCATGAGGAGTCGACGGTTCGGCAGGCTGGTGAGCGGGTCGAAATAGGCCAGGTTGCGGATGTCATCTTCGGCCTGTTTTTTCGCGGTAATGTCTGAGTAGACGCCCAGGACGCCGATGATCTGCCCGTCGTTGTCACGCAGCGGCACCTTCGATACGCTCAGCCATAGTGACTTGCCGCCCGCAGTTTTACAGAAACATTCGCGGTCGATCTTCGGTATGCCGGAGTCCATGACGGCAATGTCATCCGTACGGATCTGTTCTGCAAGCTCAGTCCAGATCATGTCGTAGTCGGTCTTGCCAACTAACTCCTCGGGCGAGGCGTAACCCGCATCTTCGGCAAAACGGGTATTGCAGCCGATGAAACGGAAGTCACGATCCTTCCAGAATACGCGTATGGGCGCCGTCTGGATCACCGATTGCAGCAGATCTTTCTGTTCTTTCAGTTCAGCTGCATCTTCCCGCGACTTGCCGATGAGCTCGGCAAGCTCGTCAGTCATCGAGTTGATGCCGGCCTGGATCTGCCCGATTTCATCGTAATAAGTAACCGGTATCCTCTCTTGCAACGCTCCGTTCTTGATTTTCCCCAGAACCTTGAGCGATGCCTTCACCCTGCGAGTGATCAATCTATGGGCAACATAGACGATGACGAGTGAAGTCAGCAGAATGAATACCACGGAGCCGGCTACCCCCATGAGAATGATGCTTGTCTTCTTGGCATCGAGTTCCGCACTGCTGATCGTGAACACCAGGTGATACAGCGCGTCGCCGCTGCTGCTTGTCACCGCCTGCACGGCAGTGAGCGTGGATGCGCCCGGGATGAACCTCATTTCTTCCTTCGCGCGCACCAGCCAGTCGGACTTGATCGCTTCGATATCACTGGCCTTGCGTCCGAGATATTCCGGTGTTGTCGAGACGATGACATGACCGCTGCCCCCAATGACCACCCCACCAAGATAGGGTTCGCCAATCAGGTCTTGCATCAGTTTTTTTTGCGAAATGACGCTGATCGGCAGCTGGTCGGTGGCGATCATCTCGCCGACCCGACGCATGCTGGTATGGGTACGTTTCACCATTTCATGGCTGAACTGGTTGATATAAAACCAGCCAAGCGTACTGAGCGATGCGATCTCGACACCGACAACCAGAATGGCGACACGCGCGATGAGGCTCAACCTGGAATTTTTCACGGTTTATAGTGCGGCGTATTGGCAAATGGTTCGAGCCTGGTCGCTACTTCGCCTTCGTAACGGGCCTGTTCAGGGGTGACGGGCGAGAGAATCCGCACGCCACCTTCCGGGTGTTCATGACTCGGCTCCCAGGTGGCGATGTAGACCGTCTGCTGCAAATGGTGACTGACCGGGTCGATGTAGGCGGGATGGTCCTGCATCCGTTCCTTCGCCGTCCACCTGGACGTTTCCAGCTGCCGGATCACGGCATGGTTATCCGTGGTGCCGGCACGCTCGATTGCGCTCAGCAACGCCTGGGTCGCCAGGTACGCGGAATGGGTGACATCCCCCGGATAGTCGATACGGGTGTGGCCGTAACGCTGGCGATACCGCGCCACGAAATCCGCCGTTCCCGGCGTGTCCAGATTCCAGGCCCAGGTGGTGCCGTACAAGGGTCGCGGCGTGCCGGGTGCCGGGTACATCTCTTCCCAGTCCACTTCCCCCACCACCCATGCCTGGCGCTTGAAGACTTCCGGATCGATTTGCGAGAAGAGTTTGATCTGGTTGCTGCCGCTGATATTCACTGCAACGACACCCGCACGTTTGCTCTCCACCTCTCGAAGCGCGGTTTGTGGATCGCGCAGTGTCACGGGAACGACGACCTCACCCACCACGTTTCCCCCATACTCCTCGATGTATTGCCTCGACGCTTGCGCACTGCTATGGCCCCAGGTGTTGTCTTCGGTGAGCAACACGACCCGCTTCGACTCCCTTTGCTGCAGCGCGTACTTGAGCAAGGCCCGATTGAAGTTCGCCGCATTGGCATCGAAAACGAATTTGGTCCGGTGCGCATTTTCCACCGACTCCGACGGCGACGAGGAATTGGTATTGATGAAGATCACGCCGTATTTCTGGCAAACGGCGGACATGCTCGCCGCAACGCCCGAATCGATGGCGCCCAGCATGAAACCGATCTTGTTATCGACGATCAGGGAGTTGGCGACTTCCGCCGCCTTTTGGGGATCGAGGGTGGGATTCCGGGTAAGTAGAACGACCTGCCGTCCGAGGACGCCGCCGCGGACGTTCACTTCCTCGATGGCCATCTCCGCCCCACGCCGATCGGACTCGGCGTGCAGGGCAAAGCGACCCGTTGTCGGCGCCACATGCGCAATGAGGATGGGGTCTTGGGCTCCGGCGTTGGTAACGCCGATGACGCCAGACAGGGTCAGGGCCGCCAGAATGAATCGATGAATGAACCGGTACAACCCGCTGAACCGGTACAACCCGCTGAATCGGTACAACCCACATGGGACGTCACGCCGACGCCCTGGCCTGAAACGGTGGACAGCTTCCTTCAAGGTCATTTCCTCCTGCCAGTGCTCTTTGTTCCAGGGTGAGCTCGTGCCTGTCCATCCATGGCTGAAGGTGATCGAAGTCAGCGAAGTCAGTGCCGGCCCACCGCGGCCACCATACTGATTGGCTGCGGCGCATTCTACCACGGCGGCGGTTTGGCGTGCCGTCGGGCCGACGCAAGGCGAATGCCTGTCCATGACCGTCATGGTCCTGAATCCGTACCCATAAAGCCCTTGCCCAGCTTCAGCACGTTACGGCTCCCGCCATCTGCTATGCAGGTGCGCATGCACACCTCATGCGGAACCCGGGCGCCGATACGGTCCTGCTTGACAACTGTGGTACCCATATGAACCTCCAGCAATGATCTGATCGCCCAGTCTCAATAAACGAGTTGCGCTGCCAACCGCCGGAACTGGCGCGGCGGACAAGAAAAAAACCCAAGAAAAAACCCAACCGGTCAGGGTCGGGTTTCGGAAATTGGTGGGCCCCCCGGGAGTCGAACCCGGCACCAACGGATTATGAGTCCGCTGCTCTAACCAGGCATGAGCTAGAGGCCCGTACTTTGAAAACGGCGGTGCATCAGCTGTTGCCCGTATCCACGAAAGTGCGCAGCTTGTCGGAGCGGGTCGGGTGGCGAAGTTTGCGCAGCGCCTTCGCTTCGATCTGGCGAATGCGTTCCCGGGTGACGTCGAACTGCTTGCCGACTTCTTCCAGCGTGTGGTCGGTGTTCATTTCGATGCCGAAACGCATGCGCAGTACCTTGGCTTCCCTCGGTGTGAGGGTGTCGAGGATTTCCGCCGTCACTTCCCGCAGGCTGGAGTACATGGCGGCATCGGCGGGGGCCAGGGTGGCCGTGTCTTCGATGAAGTCGCCCAGGTGGGAATCGTCGTCGTCGCCAATCGGGGTTTCCATGGAGATGGGCTCCTTGGAGATTTTCATGATCTTGCGGATCTTGTCCTCGGGCATCTCCATTTTTTCGGCCAGGGTGGCGGGATCGGGCTCCAGCCCGGTTTCCTGCAGGATCTGGCGGCTGATCCGGTTCATCTTGTTGATCGTCTCGATCATATGCACCGGGATGCGGATGGTGCGGGCCTGGTCGGCGATCGAGCGGGTGATGGCCTGGCGGATCCACCAGGTGGCGTAGGTCGAGAACTTGTAGCCGCGCCGGTATTCGAATTTGTCCACCGCCTTCATCAGGCCGATGTTGCCTTCCTGGATCAGGTCGAGGAATTGCAGGCCGCGGTTGGTGTATTTCTTGGCGATGGAGATCACGAGGCGCAGGTTGGCCTCGGTCATTTCGCGCTTGGCGCGGCGGGCCTTGGCTTCGCCGGTGGTCATCTGCCGGTTGATGTCCTTGAGTTCCTTGAGGGAGATGCCCAGGCGGTTTTGCAGGTCGATCAGCTTTTGCTGCTCTTCCCGGATGTTGGGGGCATTGCGGGTCAGGATCGCCACATAGGTCTTGGGGGCGATGGAAATTTCCTTGTCCACCCATTCCAGATTGGTTTCGTTGCCCGGGAAGCTCTTGATGAAGTGGGGGCGGGGCATGCGCACCTTGTCGACGCAGGTGCGCTGGATGTTGCGCTCGCTCTCGCGCACCCCTTCGACCATGCTGCGCACGCTGTCGCAGAAGCGCTCGATGGTGCGGGAGGTGAAGCGGATGTTCAGCAGTTCTTCGCTGATCTGCTGTTGCAGCTTGATGTAGGTCTTGTCCTGGGTACCTTTTCTGGTCAGGGTCTCGAGCATCTTGGTGTAGTGGCTGCGGATGCGTTCAAAGCGTTCCAGGGCTTCTGCCTTGAGCTGGGCCAGGGAGGCGGAGGCTGCCTTGCTGGCGGCTTCTTCGTCGCTCTCTTCGTCCGCGTCTGCCTCTTCGTCGCCTTCGGCTTCGTCGAGGGCGGCGCTGGCGGCGGCCGTAGCGGCAGTTGCGGCGGCCGTAGCGGCTACTTCTTCTTCGCTGGGGGCGTTGGGGTCCACCAGGCCATCCACCAGTTCATCGATGCGGATTTCATCGCGCTCGACCTTGTCCGCCATCTCGAGAATCTCGGCAATGGTGGAGGGGCAGGCGGAGATGGCCTGCACCATGTGCTTGAGGCCTTCTTCGATGCGCTTGGCGATTTCGATTTCGCCTTCACGGGTCAGCAGTTCCACGGAGCCCATTTCGCGCATGTACATGCGCACCGGGTCGGTGGTGCGGCCGAATTCGGAGTCCACGGAGGACAACGCCTGTTCGGCTTGCTCTTCGGCTTCTTCGTCGTCAGCCGCCGCGGGGGTGGCATCGGACATCAGCAGTTCTTCGGCAGCCGGGGCTTCGTCAAAGACCTTGATGCCCATATCGCTGAAGGTGCTGATGATGGATTCGATCTGCTCGGCATCCACGACGTCGTCGGGCAGATGGTCGTTGATCTCGGCGTAGGTCAGGAAGCCGCGTTCCTTGCCCAGTTTGATCAGGGCCTTGAGACGCATCTTGCGGGTTTCGGCATCCACCTCAGGGGTTTCGACGCGGGTACTTTCGTCCAGAATCTGTTCGGCTGCCTTCTCCTTCGCCTTGGCTGCACGAACTTTTTGCAGCGCTTTCGCGGTTTCTTTCGTCTTGTCTTTAACCATGACTACCTGCCAGCGGAATTCGGAAAACCGTAGATTATACCATCACTTAGTGATCTTTTTTCAGCGCGAGAAGGGATAGGTAATTCTGCTTCTCTTCCTCGCTCAAGCCGGCAACGCCAAATTGGCGGGCCTTGGCTTGCAGGACCGCAAAGGCGGCTTTCTGGCTGCCTTCTTGCAGGCGTCCCAACGTGGCCTCGAATTCGGTTTCCACATACGCTTCGTCCATGTCGGTGCCCAGGAGTTCCCCGGCCAGGGCTTCCAGCTGGCTTTCCAGCGGGTGGCCGCGCAGGGCCTCGCGCAGCTGGCCGTAGGCGGGATTGGCCGGCAGGCCGGGCAGACGCTCGATGATGGCGGCGAGAATGGCCCGTTCGCTGCCCGGCACGACCCGCTCCAGGGGAATGCGGGCGGCCAGGGCGGGCTGCAGTAACACCAGGCGCAGCAGGATGCGGGCCAGGGAAGGCGCCTGACGCGGTGCCCTGGGCGGCGCGGGGGGGGCGTAGCCGCGGATGTCGCAGAGGCGCTCCACCTCCGTCTGGGTAAAGCCGCTGGCTGCGGCCAGGCGTTTCACCAGTTGCAGGCGCAGGAGCGGCGTGGGCAAGCGGGTGAGCAGGGGCTTGGCCTCGTGGATCAGCCGGGCCTTGCCTTCGGAGCTGGTGAGGTCGCAGCGCTGCCCCAGTTCCCGCAGCAGGAAGTCGGAGAGGGGCGTGGCCTGGGCGATCAGGGTCGAAAAGGCTTCCCTGCCGGACTGGCGCACGAAGCTGTCCGGGTCTTCCGGGTCGGGCAGGAAGGCGAAGCCGACGGACTTGTTGTCGGCCAGGGCTTCCAGGCTGTTTTCCAGGGCGCGCCAGGCCGCCTTGCGCCCGGCATTGTCGCCGTCGAAGCAGTAGACAATGCGGTCCACCTGTTTCAGGAGTTTCTGGACGTGGGTGGCGGTGGTGGCGGTGCCCAGGGTGGCCACGGCGTTGCCGACCTCGTGCTGGGCCAGGGCCACGACGTCCATGTAGCCTTCCACCACGATCACCCGGTTTTCTTCCCGCAGGGCCTGGCGAGCCTGGGGCAGGCCGTACACTTCCCGGCCCTTTTCGAAGATCGGGGTTTCCGGAGAGTTCAAGTATTTGGGTTCCCCTTGGCCGATGATGCGGCCGCCAAAGGCGATCACCTCTCCCTTGGGGTTGATGATGGGGAACATGATCCGGTCCCGGAAACGGTCATAGCGCCGGCCCTGTTCATTCTCGATCACCAGCCCGGCGGCGGCCAGTTCCGGGGCTTCGTAATGAGGGAAGGCGGCGGCCAGGTTCTGCCAGCCCTCCGGGGCGTAGCCGATGCCGAAGCGGGCGCAGATTTCCCCGCTCAGGCCCCGGCCCTTCAGGTAATCGATGGCCTTGGGGCTCTGCTTCAACTGGTCTTTGTAATACTGGGCGGCCCGGGCCATGATTTCTGTTAATTGGCGGATGCTGCCCCGGTCTTCCTGGGGAGCGCCCCGCTCCTGTTCCGGCACCGGCATGCCCATCTTGCCGGCCAGTTCCTTGACCGCATCCACGAAGCCCAGTCCCTGGTATTCCATGAGAAAGCTGATGGCGGTGCCGTGGGCGCCGCAGCCGAAGCAGTGGTAGAACTGCTTGGTGGGGCTCACCGTGAAGGAGGGCGTCTTCTCGTTATGGAAGGGGCAGCAGGCGCTGTAATTGGCGCCGGCTTTCTTGAGGCGGACGTAGCCGTCGATCAGGTCCACGATATCGACCCGGTCCAGCAGGTCCTGGATGAAGGACGCCGGGATCATGGGCGGAGGATCAGCCCAGGCGGGCCTTGACCAGTTTCGAGACCCGTGCCATATCGGCCTTGCCGGCCAGTTGCGGCTTCAGTACGGCCATCAGCTTGCCCATGTCGGCGGCGCTGGCGGCGCCTGTGGCCGCCACGGCGGCGTCGATGGCGGCATTGATCCCGGCTTCATCCATTTTCTCGGGCAGGTAGGCGGCCAGAACAGTGATTTCAGCTTGCTCCACCTCGGCCAGGTCGGTGCGGCCCGCGGCCTGATACTGGCTGAGGCTGTCCTTCCTCTGCTTGGTCATCTTCTCGATGACGGCCACGATGGCGGCATCGTCCAGCTCCGTGCGCTCATCCACTTCCTTTTGCTTGATGGCGGCCAGGAGCAGGCGGATGGCGCCGAGGCGCAGGGTTTCCCTGGCCTTCATGGCCGTTTTCATGTCTTCGGTAATGCGGGCTTTGAGTGTCATTTTCGGGTCGGGCGTGGAGGGGGTCGGGCCGGTGGGGATCGGGATCAAGTCTCGGGATCAAGTTCAAGTAAAAGCCGCCAGGCTGGAAGCAATCTGGCGGCTCTTGTTGCCTGCTTGAGGATGGAATGAAGGATGAACTGAATCAGAACATCTTCGGCGGCAGGGTCATGCTACGGATACGCTTGTGGTGGCGCTTGACTGCGGCAGCCGCTTTGCGTTTGCGTTCGGAGGTGGGCTTTTCGTAAAACTCACGGGCGCGAAGTTCGGTCAGCAGACCGGTTTTTTCGACAGCACGCTTGAAGCGGCGGATGGCTACCTCGAACGGCTCGTTTTCCTTGACGCGAATGCTTGGCATTGAAATCACCCCCTTCCGCTTGGGCAGCGTCGCTTGCCCGGTAAATTTTGCTCCGTCACGAATGGACGAAAGGTGAGCATTCTACGCGCGGTGTCCGTCATGAACAAGTGCTAAAATCGCGCCCCATGCGAGTTCTTGGTATTGAATCTTCCTGCGACGAAACCGGCCTGGCCCTCTATGACACGGAACGGGGCCTGCTCGCCCATGCCCTGCACAGTCAGGTCGCCCTGCATGCGGAATACGGCGGCGTCGTGCCCGAGCTGGCCTCCCGGGACCACATCCGCCGCCTGGTGCCCTTGCTGCGGCAGGTCCTGAAAGAGAGTGCCAGCACGCTGGCGGAGGTGGATGCCGTGGCCTACACCCAGGGCCCCGGCCTGGCGGGAGCGCTGCTCGTAGGCTCGGCCTTTGCCGAAGGGCTGGCTGCCAGCCTGGGCAAGCCGACCCTGCCCGTGCACCACCTGGAAGGGCATCTGCTCTCTCCCCTGCTGGCCCAGGAGCCGCCGGAGTTTCCCTTCGTGGCCTTGCTGGTGTCCGGCGGTCACACCCAGCTCATGGCCGTGGCCGGCGTCGGCCAGTACGAACTCCTGGGGGAGACCCTGGACGATGCGGCGGGCGAGGCGTTCGACAAGACCGCCAAGCTCCTGGGGCTAGGCTACCCGGGCGGCCCGGCCCTGTCGCAACTGGCCGCCACCGGCCGGCCCGGGGTCTTCGATCTGCCCCGGCCCATGCTCCATTCCGGCGACTTCAATTTCAGCTTTGCCGGCCTCAAGACCGCCGTGCTCACCCTGGTGCGGAACAAGGCAGAAAACCGGCCCGATTTCCAGGCCGATTTCCAGGCCGATGTGGCCCGCGCTTTTCAGGACGCCCTGGTGGAAGTGCTGGTGAAAAAATCCCTCGCCGCCTTGAAGCATACCGGCATGCAGCGCCTGGTGGTGGCGGGCGGCGTCGGGGCCAATCGCCAGTTGCGCCAGGCGCTGAATGAAGCCGCCGCCAAGCGCCGCTGCCGGGTCTATTACCCGGAACTGGAATTCTGTACCGACAACGGTGCCATGATTGCCTTTGCCGGGGCGATGCGACTCATGGCCGGCGCCCTGGCCAAGCCCGCCGGCGGGTTTGCGGTACGGCCCCGCTGGCCCTTGAACGACCTGATGGGCGCCTGACCTCCGCCGATTCGTTCTTGGGCGTTCGGGCCTCGCCGGTCGACGCCATTGCCTGGCCGGGCAGGCCCATTCGATAGGCCCATTCGGCAAGCCGGCAAGCCCTGAGCGTCCGGAATCCGGACGGAATCGTCTGGCGTCTGCCTCAAGCTTGGTTCTTGCTGCCGATCTTCGTTTCCTGACCGGCCAGGAGGCGCTGGATATTGCCCCGGTGCTTCATGAGCAGGGCGAGGCTGATGACCAGAATCACGCCGGTGTAGTCTTCTGCCCCAGCAAACAGCATGGCGTAGGCGGGGGCGAGCAGGGCGGCGACGATGGCGGCCAGGGAGGAATAGCGGCTCAGGTAGGCGGTGGCGAGCCAGGTGGCGAGGGTGGCGAGGCCGACCCAGGGCATGAGGGCGAGCAGCACCCCGGCGGCGGTGGCGACGCCCTTGCCACCCTTGAATTTGAGGAAGACCGGGTAGAGGTGGCCGAGGAATACGGCCAGGGCCACGAGGCCGACGGTCTGTTCTGGTAACGCCAGAGCCCGGGCCGCCAGTACGGCCGCCGTGCCTTTGAGGGCATCCCCCAGCAGGGTGAACAGGGCCGCCTTCTTGTTGCCGCTGCGTAGCACATTGGTGGCGCCCGGGTTGCCGGAGCCGTAGGTGCGCGGGTCGGCGAGCTTGAACAGCCTGGCGCCGAGCACGGCAAAGGAGACGGAACCAAGCAGGTAGGCGGCGAGGCAGGCAAAGAGGGAGGGCAGCGCAGGGCTCATGGCAGGCAAGAAGGCGTGGTGGGCTGGGTTACAATGCGGCGCCAGATTCTACACTCCCTCTACACTCCCGCCCCCATGGACATCATCTTTATCGAGGAATTGCGCGCCGAAACCTGGATCGGCATCTACCCGCGGGAGAAGGCCATGCCGCAAACGGTGGTGCTGGATATCCAGATGGGGGTCTCTACCGCCTCGGCCGGGGCGAGCGACGATATCCGCGACACCATCGACTACGCCGTGGTCAGCGAGCGTTTGCGCGAGGAGCTTGCCGCCCGTCACTTCAATCTGCTGGAAAAGCTGGCCGAATTCGTCGCCACCTTGATCCTGGAGGACTATGCCGCCCAGTGGGTGCGCGTTTCCGTGGCCAAACTCGGGATGATGAAAGGCGTGAAGCGGGTGGGCGTCATCATCGAGCGTTCGGCCTGATCATTTCTCCTGGGCCACGCTCACCTGGGTGGGATCGAGCAGGCGAATCAGGTCGTGGGGATGGAGGCCCACGAGAAAGCCGCGGCGGCCGCCGTTGATGTAGATCAGCGGCAGGTCGAGGATGGTCTTTTCCAGAAACACCGGCAGGGCCTTTTTCGTGCCGAAGGGGCTGGTGCCGCCCACCGGGTAAGCTGTATGACGCTGGGCCACTTCCGGCTTGCAGGGTTCGACCTTTTTCACGCCCGCCTGGCGCGCCAGTTCCTTGGCGGAGACCTTCCGGTCCCCGTGCATCAGCACGATCAGGGGCCTGGCCTCCTCGTCCTGGAAGACCAGGGTCTTTACCACCGCGTGTTCATCGACATTGAGGCTGCTGGCCGAGACCGCTGTGCCGCCATGCTCCACGTAGTCATAGAGGTGGGTGGAAAACGCCACCTCGTGCTGGCGCAGGAAGCGGGTGGCCGGGGTTTCGGGGGCGTGGGTGTCGTGTTTCATAAATGGGGATCGTAGGGGTTCAGCCTCTGGGATGGTGCACGCGGTGGAGCTGCTTTAGCCGTTCCCGCGCCACGTGGGTATAAATCTGGGTGGTGGTGATGTCGGTATGGCCCAGGAGTAATTGCACCACCCGCAGGTCGGCGCCGTGGTTGAGCAGGTGGGTGGCGAAGGCGTGCCGCAGCACATGCGGGGAGAGCCGTTCCCGGGGGATGCCGGCCCGGAGGGCGTAGCCCTTGATCAGGGTCCAGAACATCTGCCGGGTCATGGGGGCGGCCCGGGCGGTGACGAACACGGCGTTGCAGGGTCGCTCCCCCAGCAATGCCCGGCGGCCTTCCCGGATGAAACGCTGCAGCCAGTCGAGCGCCTCTTCGCCCAGCGGCACGAGGCGCTCCTTGCTGCCCTTGCCCATGACCCGCAGCACGCCTTCGTTGAAGCCGATTTCATGGAGCTTGAGGCCCACCAGTTCGGAGGCCCTGAGGCCGGTGGCGTAGAGGGTTTCGAGCATGGCCCGGTCGCGCTGGCCCAGGGGGGTATCGATGTCCGGGGCCTTGAGCAGGGCTTCCACCTGGGCTTCCGAGAGGGTCTTGGGCAGGCGCCCCGGGGTGATGGGGCGGGAGAGCCGGCCGGTGGGGTCGGTAGCGATGCGGCCGCGGCTCACCTGCCAGCGATAGAAGCGGCGCAGGCTGGAAAGATAGCGGGCTTGCGAGGTGGCCTTTTTCTCCTGGGCGAGCCGGGCCACGAAGGCGAGCAGGTCGGCTTCGCCGGCCTGGAGCAGGGCCGGGCGGTTTGTTTCGGCCAGCCAGCGCCCGAGGGCCGTCAGGTCGGCCCGGTAGCTGTCCAGGGTGGTCTTGGCGAGCCCGTCTTCGAGCCACAGGGCGTCGCAGAAAGTGTCGATGTCGGCCAGGTCCGCCGGGCGCAGCGGCGCCGGGGCTTTAGCGCTTGGCTCCGGCTTCATGGGCGAGGAGCCAGCGTTTCACATCGAGGAGAAAACCGCCCCGGGCCCGGTTGAAGCCGCCCAGGCCGCCGTGGGCGGCGAGGACCCGGTGACAGGGCACGATCAGGGGCAGGGGGTTGGCGCCACAGGCACCGCCCACGGCCCGGGGGGCGCTGCCGAGGGCTTGGGCGAGTTCGCCGTAGCTGCGGCTTTCGCCCCGGGGAATGGCGGCGATCTGCTGCCAGACCCGGTGCTGGAAGGGGGTGCCCCGGGGCGCGAGGGGGAGGTCGAAG